>JAJZJI010000188.1 GCA_021828345.1 Microcaldota archaeon | reverse complement strand
CACCAGAATATTGTTAATGAATCCTTGCATTTTCTTAACGGTTAAAGTTATAATTTTTTTATTGAAATCTATATCACCTGTTTTTAGGCATATGATATCAGAGATCCCTCCTCCAAGTGCCCACATGAATTCCATGAGCAGTTTATCCATGTCCTTCAAGTATGGAATTAATTTCTTATTAAGGTATCTATGGTACTCGTTATTCTCAACTTCCTTTAATAAAGACATATAATCGTTATAGGTAATATGCGGCGGTAATTCCGACTCATCTTTTATTCTTAATGCCATCCTTAAATTTTTCATTTGAAGATCTCTTACTTCACTCATTGCTTAACACTTCTGTATTAAATAAAGTGATATTAAATATAATATTCTCTATGAGGTTGTAGATCTATAATCTTTTAAAAAATGTCTATTTAAAATACCTTTACAATTAGGATTCTTTTGTAAAGCAATATTGCAGCAGATCTTTTACTTGGCAATAAGGTCACAATCATAAGCTATCATTTCATTGTCATTTTTCAACAACATCGAAGCCTTTTCTATATGATTTTAGAATCTAAACTCTCTTTAGGGTATAATTCTACCCCCTAATACTTTCATTTTGAAAAGTATATAAAGAAAAGGCCTTTTTTCATGAAAGACATAAGTAATCAACCTTAAATTTTTGATGGTCTGGAAGGCAAAAATGGATGCTAACTTTTCAATTGATTTTTTTGTTTATCACATCTCAAATGGATAGAATTATACCATTAAGATGTATTTTATGGTCCATGTTTTGCTTTTATTCATAATTAGTTAATATTACACATGAAATACAAGTGGACATGGGCAATACGTTTTTAAATCCTTTATTCCATGATATCTGTAAGTGTCCCCAGGGTGTCCACTTTGTAAAAAATAAAAGGTTCATGTATCAATGTTAAAATTTTATGTATTTTCCAGTTTTCTCATAATCATATAATATATAAGAAATTGGTGTTCATCATTTTGTCCGTTTTTTGATTCATAACCATTTATTTTCCTATCTCTCCAAATCCGGATATCTAAAACATATATTAGATCATGGAATATAAGGTCACAATCATGGACCACGTTTTATTCTTATGTATATAATAATAGGAAAACAACATCACTATTTCAGATTTTCATGATATTATTCTTGATTTCACTGTGTTTCCATATATCTGATACTCTTCTGATATCAGATTTATATCCTATCCGTTTTAGTATTCACATAGCCATCATAGTTTGGGCATACAGTTCTTCAGGCCTAAATATTGTTATAATATCTTGCATTTGCAATTTTTAACGATAATTCTTTAAATCACTGCTTTAATTTATTGCCAAATTTTTGCGGATTAAAAGTATTGATTTTCATGTAAAAAATTATTTTATTCATATGTATATAATAATAGGAAACAACAGCCGCCATATCAGATTTTCACTATTTCATCCCCGATTTCACTGCATTTCCATACATCTGATATTAATCTGATATCAGACCCGTATCTCAGATTAATATTATTCCTATGTTCTGCGTTGTTTTTTTGTCTGCGTACTTTATAATTAGTTAGATAGGAAACGGCGATCAAAATGTAACACGCAAAATCTTAAAAGTTAGCCTTTAAAACACAATGTCTTGAAGTGTTCCATACTTTTTTAAAATCGATTAGAGACATAGTAAAATACTCATTTTGAGAATGAACACTTAAAATTTGAATGACAAGCATTTAAATCTCTGTACCTGCAATCAAATTCTATAATGTAACAGATTGGAACGGATGTTATCTATTCCATGGTATATCTCTATTTGTATACGCATTCTATTGCTGTGAAACCATTAGTTATAGAGCATGGTATACCGATAATTTACATTGTTTTATTCAAGTGCAGCATATACCTTCAATATTCTTGCCAGTGCGTCATTCATTGTTTCCCCATCATGTTTTAAAGATATAAGCAAATTCCTGGTACTTTCTGCAACCTTTACAGTAGTCATAAAATCCCTGGGGCTATTGATTCCTTCATTCTCAGTATGCATGGGAGTTAAGGAACCAGCCTTCACAATTACCATGAAAATGATATGTGCTTTAATAGATAATAATATTTTGATTTTTCTGGTATATCGCTATGTATTACTTTATATGGCTATTCAAAATTTCAAAAATGAAATCAACCAACATTAAAAATAAAAATTCAATTCATTTTGACATTTTGTCATAAAGGCATAAATAAGAGGTATTAAAAGAAATGCATAAAACTTATTTCTGTTTATCCACATTGTGTAATTAAGATACCACACTCCCACCTCCCCCACATGTTCAATTAAAAAATTCTGCATCGCAGGAACTTGTTAGGGTACCAGGTCTATGGCATGAACAGATCCAAAATTGTAATATTACACCCATGTGTCACTGATAGAAACAGAGTAAAATCAATACCATCACGCTGAACACGTAAAGTGGATATCACTTCCTATTCTTATATAAATATGAGTTCAGTGTTATGGCCAATATGTAATTATATAAGTTTATATATTATATATTAATATATAATATCATGAACAGCAA
>JAJZJI010000187.1 GCA_021828345.1 Microcaldota archaeon | reverse complement strand
TATTAGAATCTTGCCATATTTCGAACTAATAACTGCAAATTTTGCAGTTAAACTTTTCTTGGAGTTCATTTTTAACACCGTTTTAACATAATACTATGAATATACATAATATAAAAAGATTGTGTTTTTTGCACTATATAATAATAATCGACCTAAAATTTATTAAGTTATTTTATTAGCTTTTTATATCTTTTTTACATATTTATCCATTATGTACATATTAGGCATATGGGATGGACATGACGCGGGCGCGGCGCTTATAGATGATAAAAATATACTCTTTGCCGCAAATGAGGAGCGCTACACACGAAGAAAACTGGAGGTGGGTTTTCCTAAAAATGCTATAAATGCAGCTTTAAGTTCAACTGGAGTACCGATAGGGGATATATCAGATATTGCATTTACAACTACAGAGTTCTCAAAAACTATCGAGCGGCTCTTTCCTGGTATGCGGGAAAATTATTATACATTTAGAAGAAGAAAAGGACATAGACCACAGTTTGAACATTTGAGGCATAAAATAAAATACACAACAACAGGTATAGGAATAATGCCAGGATCAAAGAGCATAAACAGCATGATACTTAAGGGTTATTTAAAGCATATGGGATTTAAGGATTTCAAACTTCATGTTGTAGAACATCACAACGCTCATATGGCAAGCGCATCCATGACCTCCAATATGAATAAACATATAGCAATCACTATGGATGGCGTCGGTGATGGACATTCTGGAAGCGTAAGTATTGTTGATAATAAGGATGTGGAAAAAAAGATTAGCATACCAGCAAGAGATTCACTTGGCATTTTCTTTGAGCAGGCAACCAATATAATAGGCATGCGTGAACTTGAGGATGAGGGAAAGGTCATGGCAATGGCGGATTATTCTTACCCGTTTGAAATAAAGGATAATAAGTTTATAGATTTCTTTGTTGTTGAGGGCACACAGATACGTGCAAGATATAATCCTCGAAAACAATATGACATGTTAATGCACATTGCATGGTCTATGCCAAGAGAACAGTTTGCATTTATGGTGCAGCAATTAACAGAGGCTGCACTTGCAAAATTTGTAAGCAACTGTATAGATAGATATGGCATACCAAATGTTGTGCTCTCAGGCGGCATATTCTCAAATATTAAAGCAAATATGAAAATAAGAAAGCTTGATGGACTAAAACAATGGTATATATTTCCACATATGGGAGATGGAGGCATTGCGCTTGGCGCCGCTCTATATACGCGATTTATAGAGAATGGCTATTACAATTACAATTTATCCGCATACCTTGGAGATCAGTATAGCAACGAGTATACAGAAAAAATATTAAGATCTGAACGCTCACTTTCCTACGAAATAATGGATCATAAAAGCGTCGCAAATAGCGTAGCAGAGCTTTTATCAAAAGGCAATTATCTTCTATTATTTAATGGTAGAATGGAGTATGGGCCGCGCGCTCTTGGCAATCGAAGCATAATTGCACCAGCAGATTCTGAATATGTGAAGGAACGATTGAATATACATATAAAAAGAAGAGAATGGTTCCAACCTTTTGCCCCTTCTGTATTAGAGGAGGATATGAACAAAATTATAGAGTATGATGATAAAGGTATAGATAGATTTATGACAATGGCGTATGATGTAAAAGATGCATTTAAAACAAAATTAAAATCTGTAGTTCATGTTGATGGGACTGCAAGGACGCAGATTGTTGGAGATGAAAATATTAATTATAAAGAAATATTAAAAGCAATAAAAGATAATAGCGGCAACGGTATAGTACTTAACACTAGCTTCAACATACATGGATACCCAATAGTAAGATCGCCAGAGGATGCATTAGAAATGATGAAAAAAAGCAGAACAAAATACATGTTTATAAACGATTATATGGTTATAAATAAAAGGGGAATGTAGATGATTTTCTCTCAAGGAATTGATGAATATATTTTTACAATAGGAATGCTTGTATCTTTTTTTGGCACAGTTATTTCACTAATAATGTTAAGAAATGAGATTGCTGATGCATTCAGAAAAAATGGTATTAAGCGAGTGCATCTAATTTTTGCATTTTTAATAATAGTGCTCTTTTTGAGTATTGAGTTACTTGTTATAAAAACCACTCAGCAGCTATTCTTCGATGACATTATATACCAAGGCGGAGCGCAGATGTTATTACACACAGGTCAAGCATGGATGTGTAATTATGGAAGTCCGACGAATTGCATATCAGGGCAGATATTTCATGAACCTATAGCTACATCATTCTTACTCGCAATAGGTTTTTTCTTTTTCGGAATAAATAGATATATAGCATTTTACGAATTCATAATTATTAGTGCGATTGCAATAGCTACATTTTTTGCAGCAGCACTCATATTATTCAAAAAACCCATATATGCACTCTTTAGCGAATTACTGCTTGCACTCTCACCATTGCTCTTAGTATGGGCTGCTCCAACAAATTCAGATATAGTAATGATGTTTTATTCGATTATCGCATTTTTTGCGCTTCTTTTGTTGATAGAAAAAAAGAATATATGGACATGGGCCTTTATGTTATTCTCTTTTAGCGCGCTTACATATACA
>JAJZJI010000186.1 GCA_021828345.1 Microcaldota archaeon | reverse complement strand
TAATTTGAATAAGTAAACGGTTGAAGAGGTATATTAAGAATATTCGTATATTATAATAAATGAATGTTTTATAATAAGATAATAATTTAAAAAAATAATTATTTTTCTTGACAATGCTTTTGAATATATGATAAAAAATTTATAATACATATAGGGGTGTGTTTCAAGTTTTTAACTTTTAAAAGTTTAAATTAAATTTAATAATGGAGGTAAAGATGAAGAAAAAATTTTCAATGCTGGCAATGCTTACAGTTGCAATAGCCGGCTTTTTGGCATTAACAATGTTCTCAACACCGTCTTTTGCCGCTTCACAGGCGAGCGCTAACGGTGTTACCTTTAGTTTGAGCGGGCAATACATTGCAAGGGCGTTTTGGTCTCAGAATCAATATGAGGATTTTTATAACGCATCTGGTTTTCCAACTCAAAACACCTATGATATGCTTACTCAAAGACTTAGATTGAATTCAAGCATCAAATATGATACGTTGGCTAACGGTATGCCCCTTGCTGCTTTATTCGTTCAATTCGATTTAACTAACGGCTATAACGGCACTTCAAACGGTTATGGAATAAACGGCTGGTATGCGCTTGGACAAACACCTGCACCTACAGGATTTAATCATGATTTTAATACATTCGGATTAAGACAGGCATACATCAGATTGATAACCCCGATCGGTGCTATTATGTTTGGACGTATGCCCGTTAAGTTCGGTCTTGGTATTGCAGTTAATACTAATGCAGATGGCATTGGCGATTTTATACCGCTTAAGTCAGCTGATTTAGGAATATTTGCAGGAACTCTCATAGGTTCAGTAGTTACAGGATCTTCTAATCCTGTTGGCAATACTAATAATTATGCAAATTTCCAAACTATTTATCCAGGCAGTCAATATTCAGGACAACCTATACCCGGTGCTGCAGGAGATCCTTATTATACGCACATTCAAATGGGAACGATTCCAACACTTGAACTTATGACGCTTAAGCCGATTTATCATACTTCACTTGGTTTCTGGCTGACAGAGGCTCATTTAAATCAATTTGGAACTACTCCAACAGAGGTTATTGCTACTGGAGCACCTTCAACGACTTTTACTCCAGTGACTATTGATTCAATGAATCCTACCGCAAATATTACCTTTGGCGGTCTTTCGGCAAAATACTCATATGCGGGGACTACTTTAGCTGGTGAATTTGACCTTTTTAGAGGGCGTATAATTGCTTCTAACCAAAGTATTACTGCTGCTGCTGCTGGATATCCTTTAGCTCTGCCTGTTACGCCATCAGGAAATAACCAGTATGATTCCGTAGATTCTTATGATCTCTATTTAAGCGGTTTAACGAATCTTAGCACTTCACTACCGGTTTCTGTCGGCGCTAAATTTGGTATCGGTGCTCCAATTTCAGCAGGACATTACAACTTTACATATTATTCTCAGATTCAAAATACAAGAACATTTTTTGGAGATGTAATCGGTTCAAACTGGCAGCCGATTCAAATGGCTTCCCCGGGTATTGGCTATATGTATGCAGGACCTACGGGAATATTTGCATTAGGATCTAATCTTTCAAATAAATGGGTTGCTATGGTAGACGCAACTGAACATCTTCCTGGAGCTAACGCTTTACAAGAATCTGTAGTTTATGCCAGGTGGCTCAGAACTAATTTGACTGTTCCAGGCGAATCACACTCAACCAGTATGTTTGCAGGTCATAATATCGGAACGGAATTTGATCTGAACTATACCCATCACTTTACAAAAACTTTGGCATTTCAGGCATGGGGAGCGTATGTATGGACTGGAAACGGCGTAGATAGTTTTACTGCTACTTCTACAGGTGGTATTCCAAGTACAGCTGCACATAAAAATGTAGTAGCATTAGGTTCTGCCGTTATCTGGAATTTCTAAATCTGTATTAGCCCAACTTAGTTGGTCAATATAATTTAACCCCGAAGCTAACCGCTTCGGGGTTTTTTATTTCTGCTTTAATCTTTATTGTTTATTGATTGTTCCTTTTAAAAGCGGTAATTTTTGAATTGCTTCTTTCCATTTTTAATGATATTCTTTTATCCATAAATCACTTTTTGGTTATTGTTTATTTTGCTTATTAGTTCGTATTTTATATCATGCAATAAACTGTTATATAATAAACCAAAATGGCGGGAATATTGTTTTTATGCGGGATAAAGGTAACTAATAATGCGCAATAATTTATTTATCACTCTTGAAGGAATTGACGGAAGCGGAAAAACTACGGCAGGATATGAAATAAAAAATAGACTTCAGGCGAAAGGCTTGAAAGTTTTTTATACCGCCGAGCCTACCGATGAACCTTTAGGTGCTTTTATTAAAGAATATATTTTAAAAAATAGCGGTGAAAGAAATAATTTATTGTATAAATATATTAATAATTTAGATGAAATATCCTATAAATTAATTTGCCTGTTTTTATTTTCATCTGATAGGACGGCTCATTTGAGCAGTATTAAACATAAAATTAAAGATTATGATATTGTTATATGCGACAGATTTATAGACTCTACGTTTGCTTATCAAAGTTTTGAAAAAACAGCGGATAAATCTAAAA
>JAJZJI010000185.1 GCA_021828345.1 Microcaldota archaeon | reverse complement strand
GTGCTAAATATAACCGACAATATACTGTTGTATTCGGTAAGGAGCAGGTCAAAATTTCTCGGTTTATTCCCAAACTACAAGCTCCTTGTGCCGTCAATAGGAAGCGTTGTTTTTGCGATAACCTTAGCATACTTTGGCATACTGGTGAGCAGAATAAGTGCATTAGAAATAATTACATTGGTAATCGCCAGCATAATCTTAATGCTCGTTTTCAACTTAATAAAAGATAAAATATTCAAGAAATTTGCGATTTTGAATACATAATTTACAGAGTACATAGCATTTTATCCAAAAGATAAAGTTTATGGATTGCATAAACAACCATATTTGAGAAAGGAGAGGAAATATATTTCTACGATACCGCATTAATATATTTTGAAGGTAAATCTTGTCCCATATGCAAAAAGTCGGCAGAATAGTGATTGCCGATGTTTTTATTTGTCGTCTTGCATTACTTCTGATGTGAGTTATAGAGTGCCTTACACAGCAAGTGAACTATTGGTAATACGATTCTTTATGTGTATATTGCAAGGATTTCTCATCAAGCAGCAGCTATTCAGATGTCTACTGCATCATTTTCCTTCAACTACTATAATAATTCCTACAATTTCAACTAGTGTGACATCTACAATATAACCCGCATAAAAAGTGTTGTAACAACCAATGTAACCCAATTATTATAAAATTATAAAACTCGCGAAAACACCAAATATTTTATTGCCTTTTTTCTGCCTCTTTCCTTCAAAAATTTAGTACATACTTTTTTCTAACAAATTAATCCTTTCGGTATACTCTTATTAATGGAAAATTGAGGAACTGCGTCTCGTACATAGTATATCTTTCTAGCCATAATGGCTTCTGGGGCGGTGAGAAAACAACACTAAGATTGCATGCGCTCTGCATTGTATTATTTTCTAACATAACAATATAACTACCATTAGGCAGTGACTGGCATTGGTCCGCATTTACCATATTTGCCTCAGGTCTGAAATTTGAGTACTGGTCGAGCGGCACGGTTATCTGAACATACAATGGTGCACTCTGATTAATACCTATAATAAACTTGCCTACTTGGACTGCTGGATATATGTTGTTATACCATGAATAGTCGATATATCTGATAAAGAATATTGACTCAAAGAAAAGTGCAAATAACATTATTGCGACTATACTATATAATACTATTTTTATTGCACTGCCTTTCCGCTGTTCTCCGTATTCCATCAATGTCTCAAAACCTAATGCAATAAGCAAAACAGCAGCAGGCATTAAGAGAAGGAGAAAGCGTTGAAAAATAGGGCTTACTTTTACATATGAAGTAACATTCATTGTTCCAAAACTAAGATAAATTAATACTATCAAAAGCCAAGCAGCAGGAAGCACTATTCTTTTTTTGTTACGCGCTAAAAGTATAATTATAACCGATAAAATTAAAAAATAAAAATAATGGCCAAAATTATATGTGGCATCAAAATACTGTGATGGGTAAGTTATGTTTGTAAAAAACTCCTTGGCACCTGTCCAATTACCAAGCTCTAAAAATCTGAGATTTTGTATGATGCGATAAGGGAATATCATTCCGATATACTGCTGAAAATAAGTAGTATTTGAAAAAGTACATGCAAGGGAAGGATTCGGTGAAGCACAATAAGTTGTTACATCCCAACTATGGGTTATATTGTAAACATAAAGCAAATTGCCAGAAGCGAGATATCCTAATAACATTATAATAGCAATGCCGCATATTATACCTATTACTAATGCAAAAGAATCAAATAATGCACTTTTGTTTCTCTTTGTTAAGAGATACCATAACATTATAGGCATAATTAGTAATAATATTATTACTTCTTCTGATACGACAAGCAAACCGAATATGGCTGCAAATCCTGAGAAAAGGAAGAACAATCTTTTATACTGTTTGCGCTTTAAGCCAAGTACAACGAACATTACTGCAATAGTTGCAAAAAATGTCATAGGAACATCATCGCCCCCCATTGATGCCATTGTAACTGCAAGAGGAAAGAAACTGTAAAGTCCTGCTGCAATAAGCCCTGTTCTTCTATTATAAAGAACGCCGCCAATCACATAAATAGATGCAATTGTTCCAATTAAGCACAGAACATCAAAAAGCACATATGAAAAACTACTTGGACCTAGAAGAGCAATAAACATCGACTCTCCAAGTATCATAACATATTTTACTGATAGTATTCCATAACCTGTAAGTGATTTAAACCCACCTGTTAAAAATGAATAAGCACTACTGCTATAAATATAATTATCCGATCCTGAGATAGGAGTGATGCCATAATAAAATATAAAAGATAAGATAATTGATACAATTATTATTATTGCTAAAATAAGATAAGATGTAATTGCATGTTCTTTTTTTGTATGTGCAGACACGGCATCATACCCCCGTTTTACCTTTAATAATTTCTTTTTGTTTTTCATCCATTTTGTCATAGCTTCACAGGTTTCAAGTCACTATAGCAATTATAATAAGTTGGGTATAATGGTGTTTAATCCATGCAAATTCTTTATTTTGGGGTTTTAATATTTTTTTGTGCAATTTGATACTTGATGGATGTATTTTGTCTGTCATT
>JAJZJI010000184.1 GCA_021828345.1 Microcaldota archaeon | reverse complement strand
CTTTGCATCTCCAACTATCTCTTCAATAACAGTATTAAATAGAACTTTTATCTTTGGATTGGCTGCCACTTTATCCTGCATTATCTTACTAGCTCTAAAAGAATCACGCCTATGTAATATAGTTACTGATTTTGCAAATTTTGTTAAAAATAACGAATCTTCCATTGCAGTATCCCCTCCTCCTACAACTACAACGTCCTTATTTTTAAAGAAAGGCCCATCGCAAGTGGCACACGAACTAACCCCTTTTCCAATAAAGCGTTTTTCTGACTCTATTCCAAGCCATCTAGCGGATGCGCCTGTTGCTATTATTATTGAATGCGCTTGATATGAATTGGAATTTGTCTTTACAGTAAAAGGCTTTTTAGAAATATCTATATCTGAAACATCCTCACCTAAAAATTTCGTACCGAAGCGCTCTGCCTGTTTTCGCATGAGATCTATTAATTCGGAACCCAATACACCATCAGGAAATGCTGGATAATTCTCTACTATTGTAGTAAGCAATAGTTGCCCTCCAGCCACCGCCCCAGTAATTACCATAGGTTTATAACCTTCACGTGAAGCATATAACGCAGCGGTTAACCCCGCAGGACCTGAGCCTATTATTATCAAATTTTCTACCATATTTATCACTAATATTCTGTTTTTCAAGTTTTTATATCCTACACATTAAATCTATATAGTACCACAAACAATAAGTGAAATCTTGTAGCAGCATTTAAAAATTATTGGTGTGAATAAGCTGTTGGTGACATTCACGATTAATATAGGTGGGCATAGTATATCACTCGATAAAAGAAGCGTTGAGGCGCATTCTGATTTTATTTCTCATGCACATACTGACCATATAACAGCCGCAAAAAAATCATCTGGAATAATAGCTAGTATGGAGACCGTGGCGCTTATAAGAGAAGCTTATAATATTAAACCTAAAATTTCAGGATTTAATTTAGATATAGAACTTTTGGATTCTGGACATATGCTCGGAGCAAAGCAAATATACATAAACAATAACGACTATGAGAATATAGTTTATAGTGGAGATTACACGTTGCATAATATAGAGACTGCAAAGAAAATACGTATACCTCATGCAGACATTGCAATAGTAGATTCTACATACCCATACCCTAGTATAAAATTTGATGATAGAGAATACCAAAAAAATTGCATGCTTGAATGGATAGATCACATGAAAGATAGGGGTATTGTGCTTTTTAGCGCATTCGCTATGGGTAAGGCGCAAGAGCTAGTAAGCATACTAAATGGGAATGGAATCATCCCGATAGTTTCTCCTAAAATAGCTAAAATTAACAAGGTTTATGGATCATTTGGCGTTAAACTTGAATATAATACATATGGGGATATGGATTATGATGAAAAATTAAAAGATAACTTCGTAGGAATTGTAGATACACGAAAAATTTTTGAGTTATCATACGCTTTAAAAAACATACACAAAAAAGAAGTTTATACTGCTATAGCTACAGGCTTCTCAAAATTCATGCGTTTTAACACAGATGCGCAATTTGCATTAAGCGATCACGCAGATTTTGATCAGGCAACATCATATATAGATGAAGTAGGCGCAAAGCGTATATTTACTTATGGCCAAAATAAGGAGGTTTTTGCAAAAAATCTTAAAGCCAGAGGTTATAATGCAGAAGCATTCAAAGAGAGTATTAAAATTTCCAAAAAAATTACAATGCTTTCTGCCATTTGATTAATAGTTAATCTTTTTATAGGATTTGTACGATAATATATTGATTTCAATGAATAAAAAAATTTTATTGATAGGTATTTTGCTTATTGTTATTGTTGTTGTTATAGGGATATTTGCACCTAGTAGTATATCTAGTCCATTTCAAGTGTTAAATATCACAATTGCACATGGTAGTTATAGCAGTATGTCATTTAACATAACAAATAACAGAACATTGTTTGTAATTTTAGGCTCATCTAATGTACCTATAGACATATACCTGTTCAATAGCACAGGATTCAATATATGGCAATCAAAAGTGAGAGGTTCACCATATAAGGGATACGTTATCGCAAATTCACTTGCTATGAATGGGGCTATTGGGATTTTTCACAATACAACTGCGCTCTTATACCAAAACGGAGCATCTTCACAGAATGTGAGTTCCACTACCAACGGAGTAGTCTTTTACAATAAAACATCTGCCTTCTATGGAAATACAATATTTGTATTTGACAATGATTTGAATAATAATGCAAGCGCACAAGTTAGCCTAAATTACATACCACCAACACCAGTAAATGCCATTTCAAATAATAGCAAACTCTCAGGATTTGGCACCCAAATACTTGAAATTTATTCCGCTTTGTTTATAATAGGCATCATTGGACTTGCGCTTATAGTATACGGCTTAATTAAAAAGGATACAACAGCCATCCAAAGTGGCGGCGCAGTAAGTACAACAGATATTGAGGAGCGTGATAGATTATACAGTAAAATAAAAAGCCCAAAAAGCAATTCCAATAATGATTCAACGTATAAAAGCACACATAAACCTAAAGGCCAAAGTAAAAAAAGAGCAAAACAGGTACATAAATAAAACATAAAGTGTAGATTATGGAAGAT
>JAJZJI010000183.1 GCA_021828345.1 Microcaldota archaeon | reverse complement strand
TTCGCCTTTCATTTTATCACCTTTATAATCCTTTGAACAGGAAGGATAAGGCATACCCCTGGTATATCGTATGCTGTCCTCTTCCTTTTGTTCGGATTTCATATTTTCACTCTATTTTATCTTTCAACTCATCATATAGTTTCTTCTTATAATATTCAGCTAGTCCCTTAGTGAAAGCTCTCCTTATATCATATTCAAAGCTATCATATAATTCTTTGTATATGACCTCTTTCCACTCTTTCTCTATGTCATCATCGACCTTTTCAACAAGTTCCTTCATATCCTGCATTTTTCCAGTAAGCTTGCCTTCATCTCTTAAATGGAATATTGCCTTGTCCCAAACAGCGTTCTTGTTCACTTGGTTCATAATTCTTCCGATTATATCATTTGCACCTTTTCCTTCTCTTTGTTTCCAATCCTTGTGTAATATTTCTTTGAATTCATCTCTTACAATCTTTATCATAAGTGGAGTTTCAACCTTTCTGAAATTGTCCATAACTTTAATATCATAGTTCTTAATAACTACTCCTTCTGGGTTTGTTTCTCCAAGGCATGATTTCCACATTTTCAAATTTTCACTTATTGAATTGTATTCTGGCAGCTTTTCGGATATGCCATAAATATTAACAGGTTCTATTTCCAGTATTTTAGCCCAGTTCTTTATATCATCTGTTCGTTGATATACTCCATTAACAGCAATATCAAAAAGGTATAAGTTCCCTTTTGGGACTCTGTCATATTTCAAAGCATTATGCTTTGGACTTCTTAAATATTCTGCATAAAATACAATAAAATCATTCGGCTTTAAAAATCCAAAAGTTCCATTTCTATATAGCTGTTTCAGCTTTATTTCCATCTCTTCGCATATCCCTTTGAATGATTTATCTGGCTGGTTTGCACTGCTATAATTGACATTCTTTGAACCAGCCATAAAGTTCCCAGTTCCATCTATCCCAAATCTGAACTGCGAACCATCGACCTTTTCCTCTATGTAAAACTTTCCACTGCTTTCGTTAATTTCGCCTTTCTCCTTTGACAAGGCATATCTTTCTATATTCATTATTTCTGCATATTTCGGCAAGTCCATATTTCCACCTCTACTTTCTTATACTTTTTTATAAGATTTTATCGCTCTTAATATACATATATTCTTCATTATTCACTGTTCCAAGGAACTTTCCACCATTTTCCAATAGTGCCTTTTGCTTATTGTTGAAAAAATATTCATCCATAGCGAACTTATGCAATGCCACTGCAAACTGGTCATAATCCTTTATCCTGTTTTTATCCAGCATATAAAGCTCACATCCCTCGCAATCCATCTTCAATATGCTGGCATTAACCCTCCACATATCATCTGGCTCAATCATCTCAGTATTCCTTAGTTCAGGCATTTCCTCTTTCAACTTATTGTATGTTTCCTTGAACACTTTATCATGTTCAACTATTGCAACATATTTAGCTCCTTTGCTAAGGAAATATAATGCAGATGAGCCAATATCTCCGCCTACATCTAATACAACCTTTCCTCTGTAATCCAAGTAACTATATGCCCAAATATAATCTTTGAAATCAACCCACCTGCACAAAGGCTTAAGCTTATCTTCCAGCTCTTTGTATTGTTCATACTCTTTCAACTGGTCACTAGTCAGCTTTGGGTTATATTCACTCATTTAATTACCTCATATATTCGCATATAAATATAATGTAATCATTTGCATATTCAGCTAATATTACTGCTCTTACATAGTTAAATAAATCACTTGTATAATACCTCATTTTTTGAATATGTCCACCTTTTCTTATTACTTTAAAAATACTATCTTTAATATTTAAATTTACATATTGGAATATTTCATCATTTTCTAAACTTATTTCATGCCAATGTAAATCTTTTCGCTTATGCACACTGCAAAAACTTTCGTATTTATTAAGTGCTGCTGCTTTACATTCAAATCCTTTTTTTTCGTATATTTCATCTACTATTATATCCCAATATTTGTTCATTGTGAATCATCTTTGATATTCATACATAATCATATTCACATACATATAAAGTATAGTCTTTATTGCTATGATTAACTAATAATATTGCTCTTATATATTTGTATGTGTCATCTATATAATAATGCAACTTTTGAACATGCCCTTTTTTAATCTTTCTAAAAAGATTATCTTTATTTTCTAAAGATAAAAATTTGAAAATGTCATCATCGTCTAAACTTATGCTATATCTATTATTCCCTTCTTTTTTATATCTTTCATGCATATCACAATTAGACTTATAATATTTTAATGCTAATTCATATCCTTTATTATTATCGCTAATTAATATACGCCAATTATTATACATATTAATCACTTTTAATATTCATACATATATAAACTTACTGAATAATCTTTATTTTTATGCTTAATCAATAATATGGCTATTATATAAGTCCAAGCTTCATTTATGTAATACTTTATTTTCTGAACATGCCCTTTTTCAATTACTTTAAAAAGGATATCTTTTTCTTTTAAAGAAGGATGTTTTATTATATCTTCACAATCTCTATTTACGCATTTCCAATTTGTCCCACTTTCAATTTTATATATCATACAATGAAATTCATA
>JAJZJI010000182.1 GCA_021828345.1 Microcaldota archaeon | reverse complement strand
TCTCTTCTTATTCAGATAATGCCTATACGGGTTATTGGCAATTTCATTTAATAAGCTCTGGTATTCATTATAGCTTATATGGTCCGGCAGATCCGATTCATCCTTTATTTTCATTATAGAATTTTTAAAACCTATTTCATTCATTATGCAACCTCTTTAATAAGTGTAGCATGATTATAAATATAAGTTTTATCCAGCAGTGCATTATTCTTATTGCTTAAAAATATCTAATTTAAAACTATGCAACAATTCATAAGGAAATGTAAACTTATAATAGTGTTGCTCTCCATGCTATGTTGATAATAAAACATAAAATGTAATTGCGTTAATTGTACAATATCATTTTACTTTTACTTGAAAACTTCATCCAGCTCGGAATCAGTTTTAATGATATGCCGGCCATAAACATGGTTCCTTATATTCTCTTCATCCTTACTTTTAACCTCTTCCCAGAATTGGCCTGATTCTATCAGCTGCTTAAACCAGATCCGATCATTCAGCTCCTTTTCTTTTTCTTTATGGCCTGTTTTTTCCATTTCCTTCCATGTCTCCAATATGGAATTGAATATAAGTTTATAGGCCTAGCAAATTTTCTTTGTTAACCCATGTTAACCCCTTTATCCTCTCTCATGGTCAATCCGGATGTAAAAAGTAAATATCTCATGGCCTTCATTCCTATATATATAATAATAGGAAAGACGCAGCCGCCATGTCCCATTTTTGATTTTTAATCATGTAATTTAAACGTTTTCAAGGCGTGGGATATGAATGGGATATCCCATTTTATTCCATACATGTTCTAACGAGCCGATACCAGGTCCGTTTAGCACTCTGATATTATTTTCTCCTTGGATTATAGGCCTATATCATGCCCTTACATGGTTATATTCTGTCAAACCCTTGATTATACTGTATTTTTAAATCATTTTTCTTTATGTTTTGCCAAAGGATCCGGAGAAAAAAACTTTTTTCCTCTAAACCCCCCATACCCCTCTCTCTTGAGGCATATACATTTCAAAATGCAAAATATTTTGCCTAATCCCTTAAATTACAGTGTTGAAACCTGAAAAAATAGGCAAAAAGTGTCATTTAGCCATCATGTGAGAATATCGAATATGAATATTAAATATATCTAATTCGCAATGACAATTAACAATACATGCATTGTTTTATCTTATTCCGTTGCTGTTTTTCATACAGTATTAAATATTTATTATACTTTATATAAAAATTACAATAAAATAATACTTATATCCCTTCATGAAACTACATTATTATGGATAATAAAAATGAATATTATGTGTCCAGGGTCTCAAAGAAAAAGCACAACGAGTATTGCAGAAAATACTACCAGAAAACAAAGGAAACAAGGCACCAGAAATATCTTGAATTCAGGGCAAAGCAAAAAGAATGGTATGCTAAAAGAAAAGATAACCCTCAATATCCAATACCTTACAAATACCTTACCCAGAAAGATAAGCAGTTTTACAATAAGCAGAAAGCCCAGGAATGGAATAAAGTAAAGCCAGGGGATAAGGCACTACCCGGAAACACCAAGGAAGACATGAATGAAATAGAAGTTAGCCAGGTCGATAATAAGCACAATAAAAAAGGCTTATTTTCCATATTTAAAAAATGAGATGGTCCAATGAAAGAAATAGAACAAACGGATATAAAACAATTAATAGGCCAGAATAAAGAGATCCTTGTGAAACTGGATGAGATTATACTCTTGCTTAATAAAATCAAATCTAAAAGGAATAAGGCAGCCGAGAAGGCAGAAGTTAAGAACACCCCAAAATTGAAGTTAATACCGGATATGCTTTACTCTGTTTTCCATTACAACAAGAAAAAAGTGTGTTATTTATGCAGTGAAGAATCAAAACTGTTTGAAGAAAAGGATCTGAAATTTATATCCAGGTTAAGGCCGTTAAAAATAATCAGGCCAGCTGCTGTTAACGATGGAAGTTCTGATTATTATATAATGCCTGTTTATAGTTCCCATATAGTGTTTTTCAGGGGGGAATCATTGGATATAGTTTATCAGGTTTTACTGGCGCAGTTTAACCATACACCGGTCATTGATTTAGCTACATCTAAAACTATAAGTGTTCTAAAAATCCAGGAATTCAAAAAAATCTTAACTGAAGCCGAATCTTATAAAAAATATTTAGATATTACCAAGGAAACTCATGACTTTGAAGAATACTTTCATTTCATAGATTTTACAGAGAATCTGGAAGACTCGGGTTATTAGAACAACTTTTATTTTTATTCACACCGTTTATTTTAAAGTTTAACGCTGTTTTTCAGGGTATGGATATATAATTAACCATTGAAATTAAAGAGTTTAAAAATAAAATAAGAAATTTATGGCCATAAAAATTATTATTATTTATCTCATTATTCTACAAGTGTGTATTCAGACACTCTAGCATTTTTCTTTGCCCGTATTACATCCCCGACAACAACAAATTTATCCAATCTCTTTGTTATTTCCATAGAGTTCACTTCCTTATGGTATGCAAAAAGCAACCCATGGCGGATCTGCTCTACGGTTAAAGTTCCATGTGATAGAAGCTTTAAGATCTGCTGGTCCTCCTCATCATAGATTATCTGTTTTGTTCTAA
>JAJZJI010000181.1 GCA_021828345.1 Microcaldota archaeon | reverse complement strand
AATATATTTAAGAGATTTAAAGGGTTTCTTTTAACAGATAGCGATAAATTGAGCTTTTATCAAAATATGATTATAGCATCAATTGTTAGAAGGGAGACATTATATAATTCTGATAAGCCAATTGTTGCAAATATTTTTATAAGGAGATTCTTATCTGGAATTCCTTTAGGGTCTGATGCAACAGTACAATATGCCTTAGGTTTCGATAATAAAGAGCAGAAATGGTGGAGGACTGATATAACACCCTCAGATGTTGCTTTTAATTCCCCATATAATACTAGAATAAATAAAGGTCTTCCTCCAACTCCAATTTGTTCCCCAGGATATAATTCTATAAAATCAACCTTATTTTCAACTCCAAATAATTATTGGTATTTTTTGTCAGGCCCAAATGGACATTTACATTACGCAGTTACTTCAAGTGGTCATATTAACAACATTAAGAAGTATTTGTAACCCTATATTGCAAAAAAATATACTACATATTATTATAATTTAATATGTCTCGTGAAGATAATAATGTTTTTAATTTTTCTAAGAGGACTTTTGTTTTCTTGATGTCTGTTGTCGTTATAATATTATTTGTTATTGTAGTTTTTATAATTCCAAATATATCATATATTGATGGATTAATAGGTATTAGTTCTCCTGTTGTAGCAAAGGTAAACGGACAAATACTAACAGTGAATGATTTAATAAATTATAATTGTAATAGATATGTTAATTATAATCCAAAATGTAAATCTAATGTGAGCTATGAAGGACAACTTCAAAATTTCATAAATTATACTATAGAATACCAATATCTAGAAAAACACAATAATTTACCTACAGAATCCGAAATATATAGTAAGATATATGTAATACATACCCCTGTTGCTGGGAAAGGGTTACGATCTGGTAATCAAGCATATGATTATTATAGACAGCAGTTAGTACTCAGTAACATTGAAAATATTTTATTGAAACATGCAAGTGGGTATATCTTTTTAGCAAATTATGGTTGGAGAGCGTTAGTCAACAATGAAACCACAAATAGCAAGAAAAATAGCGCAAATAATTTAATTAGTTCTTGGAATAAAATATTAAATGGTAAGATAAAAAATGTGCAAAGTTTGTATAAACAGGCATTTAGTTATTATTTATCAAATAATATAATCTCATACGTTACTCACTATAGTAATGTAAACTATAATAATTATAATACCAAGATTGGATATTTATCTAATAAAGGTATAAAAGATATATTAAATATGAAAAGCAATACGATATCAAAAATATATGATTACTATAATAGCAGTATTCCTATTAATCTTGGAGGTTATGTGGGATACTATTATTTTGTTGTTTCGCAAAGTGTAGGTGGTAGATATATTAATTATAATAGCATGGTTACTAATTTAAGATCTCAGTCTAATATAATAATTTATTAAGATTAAATATGATATATAAATATTTACAATACAAAATCTTTATCCTATTTAAATATATACTTTTTATTTTAGGATTATTTGTTTTATTATTTTTAGTATTTATAAAAGAATCTTTTGCATATACCGCAACAGCTCCTACCTCTGTCTGTACAAATTGTACTGAAACGGTAAATAATACAACTCCTGGTCTTAACCTTAATGGATTGAGTAGCGATAATGCTGCCGCAGGATACCAAATTCATACACAGTATATTAATAGTAACTTTATTAAAGGCCCAATTGAAAATGCGCAATATAATATAACTGGGAGTTCATTTACAGGCTATTCTAATGGACATAATTGGGGTCCTATATATAATTATTGGCTTGATTCATCCTATTATAATTCTTGCTCTACTTATTATTTATGGAATATTGGATATACTAGTAATCATTCTTCCCCATTCTGTAATAGATATGATACGCCACCTACTTCAACGAATATAATAAATGACTATACAAGGAGTGGTACATTAGATTCAAATGGGAACGCATATGCTTCATCTTTACCATCTTCACCATCGTACTCAAACTTAGACTGTATGTTTAATGATTTTACTATTACACTAACAATTCCAAAAAGTAGCTATAATTTAACAGGGTACAGCCCGGTAGCATACGAAAATTATTCTGGAAGTACCGGTACCGTTATATTATATGGAAAGACATATAGAACAGGAGTTTTATTATTGGGTGCAAACATAAGTTATTCACCTTCATCTGGTAATTTTACTGTTACTATTACAGGGGTTTTGCTTCAGAATATGCAGGCTATGAAGATAAGTATATATTTAGTAGCACCTTCATCTCCTACTTCTCCTATTCCTCAATGGTCATGTAACCTAACTTTAAATGCCAATCCTACAAGTAACTTAAATCCAGAAACAGGTAGTACTACACTTTCGGGAGTATTAACTGTTGAAAAGAATGGGCAATCTATTGTTACTAGTGCAGCAAATCAAAAGATACAATTATCTCAGAGTTCTAATAGTGATGGATCTATAGTGATATCCCCGAATCCAGCCACTACGAATTCTTCAGGAGACTATAGTAGTTCGGCTACAATGGAACTACCACCATTTAATGGATCTGTGGTATTTAGTGCAAAATATACTAGTCCAATAAGTGGGATTATATGTAGTTCTGCTTCTGTTACTGTAACTTG
>JAJZJI010000180.1 GCA_021828345.1 Microcaldota archaeon | reverse complement strand
CCTATCTTCCGTAACTATTTGAGCCAACCTTTCCATAATTAATGGGATTTGGTTCGCTGCCATATCCCACTAATATTTTTCAAATTAATAAATATGACAATTGTCGAACAATTTAGGAAAGTTTGGATAGGCTATAATACCTATTAATATTTATTACGGGCACATCTTATAAGTATGATTTGAAAAAAATGTTAAGCGACATTTAGACGTAACTGATAGACTCGCTCTAGTTACTGGGGCTTCAATTGGAGGCTTGGAATATTTTTTGCGGAGGCACTATTGGAAGTTGGAGGAAAGGTAGCGATTTCTGATATAAACTCTCGAAAAAATGCTCTTTCCGAATCGTCTAAAAAACTCGGAGAAATTAATAAAGACGTTGAGAGTTTTGAGCTGGATATACGTGTCCAAGAATCTATCAAAAGTGGAATCAAGGCTGTAAATAACGTATCCGGTACTATTGATATACTAAAAAATAATGCGGGATTAACTCTAAAGAAATCCACACTAGAAATGTCGCTAAAAGAATGGCAGAATGTAATTGATACCAATCTTACTGGAACATGGCTAATGGATAAAGAGGTAGTAGATCAAATGATTTCCAACAATCATTCGCGTGGAGGTAGAATTATTAATATAGCTTCTCAGCTTGGAAAAGCGGTTGGGCACGTTCCGGATTCTGCCTATTATGCGTCCAAGGCCGGTATAATATATCTCACGAGAGTCCATGCCATGGGATAGGCCCCCTATAGAATAAATGTCAATTGTATAACACCAGGAGTTTTCTTTTCAACAAATATGACAATGTCAGGTTTCACAAACCTAGACGATTTAGTTGCAGTCTCAAAAAGAACCATAGTTGGAAGAGTTGTAGCCCCTACTACCGATCTTAAGGGTATAGCGGTGCTTTTGGCGTCACGTGCATTTGATTATATTACTGGGCAAATAATATATGCAGATGGGGGATGGTCATCTTGGTAGAATAATTACGTAATCTGGCGTTTTTAACATATAGTAAAAGCGTGTCATTTTTAATGAAGGTTAATTTGTATATCCCCGATTTCTCTAATTATTTTTATAAATAATCCTTAGATATTTGAACTGTTATTTAAATAATACTCAACCTCATAATTTTACAAGTGTATGTTCCACTACTTCTCTAGAAGTCTAATATAGACTAAATCATGAAATATTACATAAAGAGTATATTAGTATGGAAATATAAAAATTAAAATAATTCCTTCCTACTATGATGTTTATACCGTAATTAGCCTCTTTACAATAACATCAATAAAATTAATTTCAGCGCATATTCTCGCAATAGAAAAAGTTAGTAAAATACAAGGTCATGTAAAGGAAATACTCGGCATTTGGCAACTTTTATAAATAGTAAAATGTGCATTATCAGATTACCATAATTGTTTTATATATTATCAATATATTATTTTATGACGCGTATTGCAATAAAAAATGGTAAATGTTATTTATCTAACGAAGGAATCGAAGAGTGCGACATAGTGCTTGAGAACGGAAAGATAACATCACTTAGCAAAAATGCCATGGGAGAATTTGACAAAATACTAGATGCGCATGGTAACTTAGTGATACCAGGAGCTATTGATTCGCACACACATATAGGTATTTATAGAAATTTTACGGAAGATGCCAAAAGTGAATCAAGAAGCGCAGCTTATGGCGGTATCACCAGTATATTAAGCTATTTTAGAACAGGCCGTAATTATTTCAATAAAACTGGTAGCTATAAAGAAATTTTTCCCGAAATTCTATCTAAATCAGAGAATAATTTCTACACAAATTATGGATTTAATATAGGGCCAAATACAGAAGAACAGCTAAATGATATAGATTACCTTGTTGGCAGAGGTGTTACAACCTATAAGTTTTATATGTTCTATAAAGGTTTAAATTTAAGGAGTCAAACATCCAACAATTCTGTTGAAAAAGAATATCTTCTTTCACCGGATAAATACGATCTCGGATACCTCTGGAAATTGATGAGTAAAATAGCATCATTCAAGAACAATCAAATTCGGTTAAGTATCCATGCAGAGGAAGCTGAAATCATTAGAGATTTTATAAGCAAAGCGAAAGAAGATTATCATTCCGCCGTTGAAAATGAGACAGAGGCTTATAGCGAGGCTAGACCACCAGAATCAGAGTATGTAGCAGTTTACGAAGCATTATCTATAGCCTCCTTGCTAAATTGCCCAGTAAATATATTACATGTCAGTAGTGAAAAAGCAATGCATGCAATAGAAGAGAATCGGAAAATCCATCCAGATATAGATGTGATGGTGGAAGTCACTGCTTCCCATATAACCCTTGAGAATTCTATGAATATAGGAATTAGAGGTAAAGTCAACCCTCCAATTAGAAAAAACACCGACGTAGAATATCTGTGGAAATCTATAGAAAATAACAGTGTGCAAACTATTTCATCTGATCATGCCGCTATATCAGCCAAGGATAAAGGTGATGAACTTTGGAATGCGGAAAATGGATACGGTGCTACAGAATTGCTTATACCTGCAATTATCAACGAAGGTTATTATAAGAGAAATCTATCATTGGATAAACTTATCCCATTAATTACTTATAACCAAGCAAAATACCACGGAATGC
>JAJZJI010000179.1 GCA_021828345.1 Microcaldota archaeon | reverse complement strand
AGTTGAATCACTGTTGAAGAAGATAAACATGGACATATTACCTAAGAATTAGCGAGTTAAGGTTAATAAAATAAAAAATAATTTTAAGTAGCATTATTTTCCAATATTGCCGTTGGATTATCTTTAGGTAATAAAATTGCAACCACAATAGACACTATAATTGGTATCATCATAATACCAATTATACCAATTACCCAGTCACCGGATGTTATTGTTACAATAGATAATATGGATGTTGGTAATATAATATTGCCCAGCCATTGAAAAGCATAGCCATAAGTACTCGCTGAAGCTCTAACCCTGGTTGGAAACATTTCATTGACGTAGAAAGGCCATGCCGCATATTGAGAGAATAAGAAGAAGATAAATAGTACATTAAAAGTCAAAACTTCAGCTCCGCTTGTTGAAAATATGATGCCGAAAATAGTTGCAAATGTTAATAGTAGAAATATTATGATAATATTTTTCCTCCCAATTTTATTCCCGATCATGGCTACAACTACATATCCTATTGCAGCAATACCATATGATATAAATTCAAAAGAAAGTGTTGTAACAAAAGTGATATGTTTTACGTCAACATAATAGATGGGCAATGCAATTAAAGATATTGCAACATTACCTGCTATAATTGTGGTATATATAGCGATTAAAATACTTTTTCTTCTCAAGTCTACATCAAATAATTGTCTATATGAGCCTTTCTTAAGTTCCTTTGTATTTACTTTATATTCTGATTTTACATCTTTTTCTTTATTTCCTTCTATTTCATCTCTAACTTTTTTCAAATCTTTAAATCTATCAGTTTCGGGTAATCCTTTTCTTAGGAATAGAAGTGATAAAGCTGGTATAATACCTATAAAGAATACATAAGGGAGGTATACTGATTTCAAAACGAAAAGATACACGGTAGCAGCACCTAAAGCCTGCCCAAGAGGAAAACCTATGGAAGTTATGAGCATTTGCCTACCCCTCTTTAAGGGTGGAGCTGTTTCTGCTGTAAGAGTGAATCCTAGGGGCTCATCAGGCCCTGTGCCAACAGAGACAACACTCCTAGCACCCACAAAATCTAATACCGAAACTGACAAAGCAGAAAAAAGAGAACCTATCGAATAAATTAAGATGGTCAGCATAAATAATAGTTTTCTACCATATTTATCCGCAAGAGGACCAAAAGTAAAGGCAGCAATAGCAGATACTCCAAACGCGGTATCATCTATAATATTTATGTCGTTAAGGGTAAAGTGGAACAAAGTTTCAAGACCAGGAATAGCCGCCAAAAACAGCTCAAAATCAAATGCAAATAGCAAAACGCCAATAAAAGATGCTATTGTATATTTCCAATATTTTTCCATTATAAACTAACTTATAAGTAATATATAAGTATTTTCAATGTGACATAATAACTTACAAAATTTTAATATAAAAAATATTGCATACTAATCTCTCATCCTATTAATGAGATAGCATAAATAAATTGATAATGCTAATTATACTAATATTAATTAATGCTCGCTTCCCATAAATAACCCCACTGTACAAAAACTAGAAATTTGTGGAGAATTCTATAACCTTTAACATTTAATTAAAGAGTGGTTCATTGAGTTTGTCCATAATAATATAAGGAAGAGATTCAATTATCAGTTACAAAAAGTAGGTGTACCAAAATCGGTTAGTAAAATATACTATTAGATTTAATAGACTTATGTTAATTTATTTAATTTTTCCTCTAATATTTTCATTGAATCAACTAAAACTAGGATACCTGCAAAATAAGAAGCTAATTCAAGGCTAGCAATAATTTCCTCAATATTTGCTTCAGCATCCAAAGCTTGATCAATTGAATGAGATATTGCAGTGCTATTGTGTAAAGTGGCAACTACGGATAGCCTAATCAATGCAACTTCTTTTTTAGTCAATATATTACTGAGAAAATTGTGCTCCCATATTTGTGCAAGTAACTTCAATTCATCAACATCATTTTTTGCTAGAATCTTATGAAATGATTCCACAAATCCCCTAGTTGACAGTATTTGATTCAGAATTTCATTATTTTTCTTATCTACATTATCCATATAATATAATATTATTTCAAATAATAAACATACCGATTAGAGTCCGTAATATTTTAACAAATGACCGCTTTCATTACTAGCTCTACACTACTTATGGTTTCATTTTTTATATTATCACGAAATTATATGAAATGACCTTCAAATTATTTTCGTTACCATAAAGGCGCATATAAAGGATATTAGGAAATATAGATTAGAGATTATAAAACTTCCAACGAATGTTTATATGAATTCAAATTTATAGACCCATCATTTGTGATGTAAACAATATCTTCAATTCTTATTCCAAATTTTTTAGGTATGTAAATACCTGGCTCCACTGTTATTGTATTACCTTGTGCAAATAAATTTTCATTCTTAGCATCAACATATGGCTCTTCATGAACACTTAGCCCAATACCATGACCAGTTCTATGTATAAAATATCTTCCATACCCCGACTTCTCAATAATGGATCTCACTGTGGAATCTAAGTTTTGTCCTGTTATATGAGGAGAAGCGTTTTTATATCCTTCTTCCTGAGCGTTTTTAACAATTTTATATGCGATTAAAAATTCATCATCAGGAACACCAAAAAACAAGGTTCTGG
>JAJZJI010000178.1 GCA_021828345.1 Microcaldota archaeon | reverse complement strand
GCAACCTATCAACAAATATAATGAACGTTATTACAACCGAAGGAATAAGCACAACTGCAGGCATTTCAACAACAATAACAGCTGGCACTTCTCCATATACATACACCAATACATCAGCTTCCAATCAGGAAGTATTTATATCAGGAGGAGTAATTACAGCATTAAGTTTTGAACCTGCAGGAGCTAATCCATTAACAATCAACACATCAACATCGGTTATAATATTGCGCCCTAACGATAGCTTGGAAATAACATACACAACTGCACCTGATATTTACACAATTCAATTATGAGGGATTAAAATGGGATACTACTATAATGATAACGATATTAGCAATTCAAAATCAATCGCTGAGCTAAATGTAAAAGTGCAGGATAACGATAAAGCAATTGCAAATATAACACAAGAGCTAAAAGGCATTAAAAATCAAAATTATATTGATTTGGTTTTGATTGTAATATTGCTCATAATAAATGGTATTAACAATCCTGCATTATTTAATATGCTTAAATTCAGTATTGGATTATTTGTAAAGGCGATATGATGGCAAGGAGAAAATCTAAAAGAGTAAAAGCAAGCGGAAGAGGAGTAAGAGAGAGCATAGAGAGATTTTATGAAAGAAAAAAGCATTTAACTAAAAAGAAAGCAAGATATATCGCTGGAGCAGTAGCACATAAAGAAATGCACATATTAAGGAGAAAGTCTAAAAGCAAAAGAAGGAGATAACTACGGAAAACACAGTGCAGGGATTAACTGATATCAAGGATATTGGCATAATGTTATTAGTAGCTGGAGGCATATTTCTTATTTATGAAGCAATAACAAAATGGATACCTGACTTAACTAAAGAGGCACAGCAAGAAGCAAGCAAAGTAAATAGCGAAGCTAACAATACGATTGCAAATTCCTCAAAATCAGCTGAAAGCCAGCAGGAGCAACAAATAGCTTCAGGAAATACCTCTCCTACTGCACAAACATCAGTAGCTAACCCACAGCCACCACCTTCAGTTTCAGGAACTACATATTTGGATTATCTTGATATTCCAACGAATGTAATTGCTGGCAGTAATGAAACGATATATGCATACTCAACGAATACAAATGCACAATTAAGCTTAAGCATTACTAAAACTTCAGGATGGAGCATTTACTACACTACTGGAGTAGGAAGCATTACAACAGCAAGCTTAGATACGATGGGATTAACACATGGAGATACTTACGATGTTTATCTCGTTGATACCACGGATAATATAGGAAGGACTGGAAGTTTTGTGTATAAATCAGCTTCAAGCAATTCAGTATCTAATGCTGTGCAACAAATAGAGCAAGGAGCAACAAATGTAGCTAATTCAGTAGCAAGCAACACAACAACAACATTAAGCGAAGATGGAAGCGGTTATACTGATGTTTATGCAGGATATAGCCAGCCATTAGACACTCTGGAGAGCTGGCTAAAAGGATTATAATTTAACTTTCCATTTCTTTCCAATATCAATTCCTTTTTGGATTTCCTCAAATAATATTTTTGCAACTTCCAACCTATCGTTTCCTCCATCAATTGCGTTTTCGGTATATTGTGCAACCTTCAACGAATAATCAGCAGGCATTTCTCCATCAGCTTTAATGCTATCAAACACTCCTTCCATATAATCCTTTAATTTCTTCATACTTTCTTTTTTTGCGTTCATTTACATCATCTCAATCAGTATAAATAAACATTACAGCAGGTTTATCATAAACTATAGGTGTTTTATCTTTTATTTGCTCATCACAAATTTATCTCTCTTTTTTTACTTTCTTTAATGCGTTTTCCAACCTCGTATCCATTACTACTGTATCTCCACTAATCCAATACCAATCATACATATACATTTTCCTTTATATCTCCTCTAATCCATCGGTTTCTTCGCTTCGCTTTTGCCTTTTATCTTCGCTTTCTACATACGCATCATACCAATATTCCTCAGGCAATTTCCTATAATAATTCAAATAAACTTTGCGTGCTCTTCTCTCTATCCATACTGGATAATTTTTATCAATTGGAAAACTCTTTAAATTCATATATAATTCCTTCCAATTCCAATTTGTTATATCTACAACTCTTTTATTTGTTATATCTACAACTCCTTTATACTCTTCTTCATACATTTTTATCCTCCTCTATTATATCAATTTCATACGCTATTTGCTCTATATCCATTTTAAGAAAATTTAATATCCATTCTATACTTTTATATCTATTTATATCAATATCGTTATCTTTAATAATCTTTTTTAAAACTTTAATCAGTAATCTACTATCAGCTTCAGTAGAATACATCGCAGTAATTAATCTTTCTCTTTGCATTTCTTTCATTTACTCCTCCTCTAATGGCGTATAAACAATCTCTAAATCAGCTTCATACGAATATTCCTCTATCCTATCAGCTGATTTATCATACATTACTACATACACTTTTCCATTTCTCTTCACCCAGCCAACATATTTATATTCTAAAATTTCAATTTCTTTTTCCTCCATATAAAAACCTCTTTATAATCCTAATCCTTGCTCTTGGCTATCGGCAACTTCTCGCAATCTACTGCTTATCTCTCGCAAATCTTCTATGCTTGTTTCTTCCTCCTCAGCAACACTCCTTGCTCTTGGCTATCGGCAACTTCT
>JAJZJI010000177.1 GCA_021828345.1 Microcaldota archaeon | reverse complement strand
AATAATAACGCGGGTTGCGGCTGATGGATTGGATAATAGTTATCTTGGAAAGCGCATAGATGATACACTAATAAAAAAATTGCAGATTTTACGTGAAAAGAAGAGAATCAGCCTCACATTTGAGGGTGGCGAAGCTGAATCGTTTGCGCTTGATGGTCCATTATTCAAAAAAAGCCTGCATATAAAAGAATCACATATAGATAATAGCCATAGCGTAGGCACATTAATAATTGATAGTATGGAATTTAAAGATAAGTAATTAATTGGACAAATTTATATTACTATTATTTGATAGGTATTTGTGTTTTCATGAGCATACTATCGAAAAGAAGCGTCCATGCTGAGAATCCCATATTAGAGGAGGATATAACGGCAGAAATGCTAAAAAATATGGGACATAACGTAATAAAACTCAATCGTGGAGATCCTCCAATATATTTCAATACGCCAGATTACATTATAGATGCATATATTAGCGCACTTAAAGAGCATAAAACAAATTATACCGATGCAACAGGCATAGTTGAGCTTAGAAACGCTGTGGCAAAACGCTATAAACGCATGTATAACATTAATATCGACCCTAATAATATAGTTACTACTGCAGGAGTATCCGAAGCGCTTGAATTTATCAATTATGGCCTAATAAATCCAGGTGATCATGCGATTATATTCAAGCCATATTATTCAGCGTATATACCAAGACTATTACTTGCGGGCGGCATTCCAATATATGAAAATTACTATGAAAAAGAAAATTGGAATATAGATATAGAACATTTAAACGCATCGATAAAAACATTAAAGAGAGCAGGAAGATTAAACCACGTAAAATATATGATTATAACAAATCCCAATAATCCGACAGGCACTGTCTTAAAAAAATCCATATTGAAGGATATCGTAGATATAGCAAATGATAACAATATACTTTTGATAAGTGATGAGATTTATGATGAGATATATTATAATAAAACAAAATTCACAAGCATAGGGGAGGTAGCAAAAGGTATACCACATGTTATATTGAATGGGGCGTCTAAAGACTTTGATGCAACCGGTTTTAGAATTGGATTTATCATAACCCCAGAACATGATAAAATTTCAAGTGAATTTATCAGTAAAATGGCGGATTTTGCACGTGTTAGGTTGTGCGTGAATACACCTGCGCAGTATGCAAGCGCAGCTGCATTAGAAAATAGAAAAGAGCATACTAAGGCAATAAAATATATGGTAAGTGAAATAGAGAAACGGGTTAATTATGCGGTTTCTATTTTAAATGAAAATAAATATATAGAGACTGTTGAACCAAATGGCGCTTTTTACATCTTCCCAAAAATAAAACATAACGCGTTAAAAATAAAAAATGATAGGGAGTTTGTAGATAAGTTTTTGCGTGAAGAATACATACAACTTACGCGTGGCTCTGGTTTTGGAAAACCTGGATATTTTAGGATTGTTTCATTGCCACCGAAAGAGATATTAGACTATGCGCTCAATAAACTAAATGAATTTTGCGTAAGAAACAAAGTTTAAATGGGCCCGTGGTCCACCGGTTAAGATGCCAAGCAATATTATATTGCGCATAAGCCTTACACGCTGGAGAAAGGAGTTCGACTCTCCTCGGGCCCACTATTTTTATTTTAATTATATTTGAATAATTTTATTTTAGAAGGCTTTATTAACCTTCTAATGAATTACAATATGATTACATGGCGAGCACTATAAAAAAAGCGCCTTTATGCAAGCGTAGTTTTGTTGAAGCGTTAGGCACGTTTATATTTGTGTTTTTAGGAGCAGGATCTGCAATAGCTGCTAGTTATGCAGGGCTTGGAGGATCCGCACTTCTTGCTGTAGCATTTGCTAATGGCATCGGACTCGCCCTTGCAATATCATTCACAATGAATATATCTGGTGGACACATTAATCCTGCAGTTACGATAGCTGCATTCATAAATAAATTAATATCAACAAAAGATGCAATCATTTACATAATCGCGCAAATAATTGGTGCAACACTTGCAGGGATATTACTTGTCGCAATATTTCCAGCATTACTTGGGGTTATGGTACATTATGGCGCCCCAACACTTGGCTCGGGAGTTAGCGTAGTAACAGGTATTACACTTGAGGCAATAATGACGTTATTCCTTGTACTTATGGTTTTTGGTACAATAGTCGATCAAAGAGCGCCAAAAATGGCAGGATTTGGAGTTGGACTAATTGTGGTAATTGATGTTCTTGTAGGTGGCGCATTTACTGGAGCAGCAATGAATCCGGCCAGAGCAATAGGGCCAATGATTGCTTCGGGATTTTTTGCAAATTGGTATGTATATTGGATAGGACCAATAATAGGAGCAGTAATTGCTGCACTAATCTACAAGTATATCATAAAATAATTGGTCGTATTTAAAATCGTTGAATCGAATTAAACACACCACATAACTAATAGTGCATATTAATAATTGCACATTTACAAAGTTGTTAATATGAAACATAAAAATGATGGTATAATGTTAATTGATAACATTAATGCAAATAGCACTAAGATAGTTGACCCTTCAAAATTAGGATATAATAAAAAAATTTCAGATATTATATCGAAGGTAAAAAAGGATTCAGTTTATAGCATAAGCCACAGCCAGGATTTTGACGGAGTTGCAGGCAGCGCGGTTATA
>JAJZJI010000176.1 GCA_021828345.1 Microcaldota archaeon | reverse complement strand
CATTAAAGATCTTAATGCTTCAAGCTTTACAAGATAACTTTTTCCTGCACCTGATTTTGCAAAAATAACAGAATTTGCATTCTCTAATTCAAATCTATCAAAAACTACTAAACTTTTATTAGCCTTATTAATACCATATAGAACCCCTTTATCTGAAGTAAGTTCAGACGACACAAAAGGGAAAGTTGTAGCAATTGATGTAGTATCCATGTTATGAGTGTAATATAATTTATCAAAACACTCTGGCAATGTACTTTGAAATCCTCCCTCCATTTGAAGCGTAGCAGGTTTTATTACAAGAGACATGGCACCTAGTGTTGCCTCCAAATTCTTTGATATATCATTTAATTCCTCTAGAGAGTCTGCTTTAATGGTAATATATAGTGCGAAATGAAAATATCTCTCAGCACCTTTTGCTAAATCATCTTGTAGATCCTTGGCATCATCTAGAGCTACTTTCAAATTGGGATCCATTACCTTTCCAGATTCAATAATATTATTTGCAGTTGCCTCCATCTCTGCTATTTTTTTTCTCAATTGAGAAAGAACTGCAATAGCTGCTACAGGATAATAAAACATACTTATATCAATAGAGTGTTCAAATGTAATAAGTGGAGATAGCCAGTTGGGAACCACATACCTTGGATAAGCCATAGCGAAATATGTTTTAAAAAACTTCTCTCCTATCTTTATATATGAAAAGTCTACTTCAATTGATGGAGGTGCTATGAGGTCTTTCACAGAATTTAATCCTTCTCTAAATGTTGCCATATCTCCACTTAACGTATCGTTACTACTATTGCTGCTCCCCTGTGTATTATTTACTGGGGTTTGATTAATATTTTGATTAGCTTCAGGAGCCTGAGGAGATGTTACTTTCCCATTAATAACAGGTGAAGCTTTTTGATCATTTGTGTTTAAAAAAGGTAATTTCATTTTTATGATGATACTATAGGAAACATATACTCTTCTAAATCTCCTTTAAGTTTTGCATTTATAGGATTATATGAACTATAAAAAAGTTTAACAAGTTCTGATGTTGTAAGTTGCTTAGAATGTATTCCCATTCTTGATATTTGTTTCATTATATGATCTCTCCTCGGATATAACCTTACTTTTGCCTGTGTTATGAGATTATCTACATTACTTATGCTAGGTTCCTTTCCAAAAAATTGTTTTACAAATGATGGTTTTTTTGGCATCCATGCTAAATAAGGAATAATTATATAGAAGTGTTTATCCAATACATTGTTCTTTACAATCAAGTCTTTTATAAATTTCCTGTAAATATCTATTTGATATTTAATCTTAGGAGATGCTTGTTTAGCCTTATATTCATCAATATGTTTTAGATATCTTGATATATCAATATTCTCAGTCCTAATTAAAACTTGTACATAGAAACTTAGTGAATTTAAAAGTCCTGCAAATGCATAAATTTTAGATTCTTGTTCTACATCTGATAATAAATAAAAATTGACCGCAGAAGTCTCCAATACAACACAGACATTTCCATTTTTTAAAACTATCAAATTATCTTTTATATCAACAAGATCCAAATGTTCTTGAGTGGTAGCTACTATAGGGACTTTTTTGGGATCAGATAAAAATGCCATGGTTATTTACTTATTGGAACAAAAATTAAAGGACTTACCTTATTCCCATCTAGATTTAAACCAACAGGATTAAAAGATAGACCAGAATATGTGACGTCTACATTATATTGACCACTTGGAAGTGGGGTACGCAAGTAAAATTGTCCTAACTGATTTGTCTTAACTGCCCTTATAGGTTTAGATGTTGAATCTTTTATTATAACAACAGCATTCATTAATATTTTATTATCTTTTGTCAAAACAATACCTGAAACAACGTTTGCCTCCTTAACAAATTCAGGTAAGTGATCTATCAAATCCTGTTGATTTACTACAGTTTCTCCTTCATCAATAGAATGTGTATCTTTTTCAGCTTCTTCACTACTTAATTCTTCTTTTAACCTTCTATTTTCATCTTCAAGTACCTTAATCTTCTCTAAAATAACTTCAAGCTTATCATTCACTATGGTATCATCAGAAGTTTTTGTCGTAGTATTATCTCCTGCACCATTGTTTAGAGAAGAAGATTGCATATTTGTACTAGAAGAGACCTGTTCGGCAACAAGGTTATCCACCGGTGTATTAATATTACCTTGCACATTTGAAGTCTGGTTTGAAGTATCACTCCCCATATCATTGTTTAGGGAAGAAGATTGCATATTTGTACTAGGAGAGACCTGTTCGGCAACAAGGTTATCCATTGGTGTATTAGTATTATCTTGCATATTTGAAGGAGTACTACTACCTACTTGATTACTATAATCTATTCCCTGTTGATTTACTGGTATATTAGTGACTGTCGAAATATTATTTAACAGATTATTTGTACTAGTTAAAGTTTTATCAAAATTTTCTTGATTTAAAGTGTTATCTGCTATATTTTGCGCGTTATTCTTATTCACTTTATCAGTATTATCATTTACAGCAGGAGTACTCCCAGATATATTATTGTTTAAAGAAGAATTTTCTACTTGTATTGTATCTGTATTATTTGCAGGATTATCGTAATTATTTACCATAGGAGAATTCACATCATTAATACCACTACCTGAAAGAAGATTCTGTGAATTTATATTGACATTTTGAGATTTCAAA
>JAJZJI010000175.1 GCA_021828345.1 Microcaldota archaeon | reverse complement strand
TATCTTTATAATCAGCATATTCACTGAATAAATCAATAACCAATTTACTATTATACCCTTCCTCTTTATTTATATTGTTGAGAGTACGGATTACATTGCTTATTGCGTCCCCTTTGAATAATACTGAATTCATTTGTATTATATTTATTTTATTCATAGAAACCTCCTTATTTTATTTATGTTTTTTCGGCATCAATACAGATAACCGCATATGTATGGTTGGCTTCATCATGTTTCATCTTTTCGGCTTCTTTTATTGGGATTTCCTGCACAATTTTATAATTTATGACTGCATATGTATGCATAGATATTATTTTGAAACCTTTAAACATGCTATTAATATCTTTTAAATCATAAACCCGCTCAAAGTTTTTTACTTCGCCATGTACACCAAATGGAGCTGTAAATAGGAACTGCCCCTTAGGTTTTAAGAGATGTTTTACCTTCTCTATAGCTTTTTTGTCTGCATCATCATCTCTTTCTGTATTGGTATAGGCTAGCAGACCAAAATGCTCGATAGCACTTATATCTATGATTATGTCGTATTTCTTATTTCCAAAATCATGCTTGTTAAAGTCATCGTGAATAAAATTGAAATTTGGATGTTGATAACCATAATCTTGAATGTCTATGCCTGTAACATCATAGCCTAAGGCTGCTAATTGGATTGAAACGATTGATTCCCAGCAGCCTATGTCTAGCACAGATGCAGGAGGATTACGAATATACCTAAATATGTAAGGTTGTTCGATAAGTCTCTCTGAGTAATGGTTAGCCGAAAAACCAGTATTGATTTGATACGGCTTCTCGTTAGATTCATTTGGATTTGCCCTATTTATTTCGTATTTCCATATTTTCATTTATTTCACCGATTTATTTAGCATATCAGTCATTTTCTCTTTATATTCTTCTGCACTTTGGATATTTGACTTTAGTGTAGGTATTTGAGAATCTAAATGTAATGCTTTGCAGATTTGGATCTGGACTTGGTAATTTTGTATCTCTCGGTTGATTGCTGCTATTGTGCTTTGGTAGTTAAGGATTTCTTTAGAGCCTATTGGAATATTAATGTATGGATTTGTTTCTGTGTTAATTTTGTGTTCTACTCCATAAACCCCTTTCCTTGACATGAATAATCCTGTAATGAATGCAAAGGACATCAGTCCAAAGAAGATTAGTAGGTAGGTAATGTAACTTGCTGGAAGGATAAATTTGAGTACAAGCTCATAGATAATAGTAATGTAGGCGATTGCACCAAGCCACCAAGCAATATAATTCCCCCAGCCTAGTTTTGTATAAAAGAATGCTCTTGAGAAAAGTTCTTTAATTGTCATTTTGATCCCTTATTCTATATCTTATCTAATTTTATATATATTATCGTAAACCTCTTTACCTTTAATATTTTCGTCTTCTTCACTATCACATTTCTTTTTAAATGGACAGTAATCACACTGCCAATGCATATCGCTTGATAACTTCGCTTCTGGATAGGGTAATTGCTTTTGTGTTAGGTATTCGTGTAGTATCCTTATTCTTTTTAATAGATTATCAAATAGGTCTTTGTCAAATTTTATAGGAGTTTCATTGCTATCAGGTATTTCTTTAAATGTGATATACGCACTATCTGAATAACTTTTTTTGCTTTTATTGATATATAGCAAATGTCCATCTGCTTCAGGATAAAAATATAAGTAATAATTTAATTGCTCGTAATGTTCTTTTATTGGTGCATACTTTGGATTAGCAATAGTCTTAATCTCAATTAAATCAAGTTTACCTGTCTCTTTATTCTCAATCAAGCTGTCTAACCTTCCGTGAATCTCCAGCCCTGTAAGCTTGTCCTTGTAAATCAGATCAGGAACTTCGTTTTTTACAATATAATCCTCGTTTTTAGCTAATGCGGATTGAATTAGCTCGTGTAATGCATTTCCAATACTAAAAGCTTTATGTGTCTCTATATCATAATGTGGCTTTTCAAAATACGAGTAATAGGCTTGTCTGACGCACATAGACGCTTCGTTGGGATAATATACGCCTATCTCTTTGTCCTTGTCTGGTTCTATCTCACTAATTCCCTTCTCAATAAGTTCTGTTATCATAGTATTACCTCTTATTTAACTTTTCTTTTTGATATCCTTCTGTAAATCCAGCAATATAAGCATCGTGAATGCACCATTTTAAAATGAAATTATTACCATCCGCTATGCCTTTAAGTGTTCTTTTTGTTTTGTGTTTTTTTGCATAATCATATAAGTCTTGATTTAATCCTGATTCCTTTGGGCGACCGCCTCTTATTTGTCTTATATCTTCTTCAGTATATTTATAATCTTCAAAGATTTTCCACTCTTCCTCACTTAATACTTTATCTAAGATGTAGTTCATTTTTATCACTCATTCTCTCTTAACATGCATAATAATCGCCCTTTCCAATATAAAGCTGATTATTGTTAGTTGTACATGCTGCTGCTATCTCTGCCTCCACATAGCTTTTTGGTGGATAAATTACTGTTCCGTTAGGTAGTTCTTCGGTGGCATTGTTGATTATATAATGCAGATAAATTTGACTTCCTACCTGCCCTCCAAAAAATGTTGCATTAATCGTTAAAACCCCAATATTGCTATTAAGGCTAAAGGTTGATATTAGTGATGTTGGAACAATTAAAGACACAAAGGTTAAAACTACTGCGGCGGCTC
>JAJZJI010000174.1 GCA_021828345.1 Microcaldota archaeon | reverse complement strand
CCCGATTACCCGCGCTTCCTCTGTGTTGTATGGAATACCCATCTTAATCAATGCATCCGCAAACCCCATATATCCTAATCCAATTTTGCGGGTACTTGATGATACCTCTGCTATCTTCTCCACTGGATAATTATTCGCATCAACCACATCATCGAGAAAATGATAAGCCGTTTTTATATCTGATTTCAATCTATCGTAATCTATACTACCATTAACTACATACTTACCTAAATCAATACTACCCAATGTACAACTATCATAAGGAATTAATGGTTGCTCACCACAGTTCGATGTTACAATTCCATTACAAACTAATGAATGACTTACATATTCCGTTAAATCAAATACCTCCTCTTCCCCGATGTATGAAATAGATTTAACCCTCGCCACAAATTTACTATCCCTAAAATGTGCGCCATCTATCATTTCAGCTAATTTATTTCTTTTAACACTACCAATGAAATTAATCTCATCTGAAAATTTCTTAACATCTGAATTAGATATAACCAATTCATGGAATGGTTTACTATGATACATTTTTTTACCACCCTTACCATCCGGCATTAATTTTTCTCCCTCTGGTTTTCTATTCAAATATATTTTACTGTATATCCCAAAGTTCAATAAAATCATTTGTACTCCTTCTAATAATTCCTCACTTACCGAACCTAATCTTATTACTCTTGTTGAATGTGATTTAGAATAATTAATTGTACCATCCGCTTGAAATAATCCCTGTAAAAATCCTACCTGCATTTCTTTTGTACCAAAAAATACTACCTCCGGTACTTTTAATTTGTTATCATATATACCATACTGTTTAGCTAATGTGGTTAAACTAACACTTGCAACCATACTTTCATCATGGTTTTCTATCTCTCGTACCTTTAATTCTCTATGTGCTATATCACTAACATATCCTTTAAACATATCTGCTAACTCTCTTTCATCTCCCCAAAATGCTACATGTGATGGATTGCGAGTTTTAGATAAAGAACCATCCCCAATAAACGAACCTAGTACTCTACCCAATTTTAGATTACCATAATTACCGAAAGCACCTCCACTACCTAAAACCCTAATTCTCTCTCCAATCTTCAAATCCTTTAACTCAACCATCTCCCCTCTATCTTCACTAAATATAGGATGATAATTTGTTGCTTTAAGATAATAACCCTCATTGGTTTTCAATTTATAAACTGATTTAATTCCTGTAGAAAATACATTACTACCTATTCCCATCTTATCACCCGTTATTCTATTATCGATAACCGGATTAATACCCCTCCCCTGTTCATGTAAATACTTCATATTTAATATTCCATTAGAAGTATAAAGAAGAGTATCACCCGTAACACAAGGGTTAGTTGCTTCTATTTTAGATATATGTGCTACTGGATTGTTTTCATTCATCCTATCTAAAAATAATAAACCCGGATCACCTGTTAACCACGCCCTATGAATAATTGCTTTCATCATATCATTCGCAGGTATCTTACCTACTACCTCATCACTATTTGAATTTTTTAATTCAATATCCCCGCCATTAGTTACAGCATCAAAAAACTTTTGATCTACCCCAACCGAAATATTAAAATTACTCAACCTAGTATTATTCACATCCTTACTAGTTATGAACTCCATTATATCAGGATGATCGTATCGCAATACCCCCATATTAGCACCACGCCGTTTACCCCCCTGTTTAATAACATCTGTTACCTTATCAAACATCTCCATAAAACTAACCGCACCAGATGCTACCCCTTTTGTACTACCCACTATAGAACCCGAACCACGAAGTGATGAGAATGAAAATCCTGTACCACCCCCCGCCTTCTGTATCTTTGCTTGATACTTTAATGCATCAAATATACCATCAATCGAATCTGGTACTCCCAATACAAAGCATGCACTCAATTCACCTAATGGCGTACCCGCATTCATTAATGTGGGGGAATTAGGTAAAAACCTCAATGACTTCATTAAATTACTATATTTCTTTATCTTACTCTTAACTAAAGTTTTTTTCGTTTCCGCAAATTCTTTTAGTTGATCAATAGTTACCCTATCATCTCCGAAAAATTTTTTATTCCGCTCAATCAATCGCTCCAATATAGATATCTCCATATCATTCAATTTACCATATATAGAACCCACGTTCTCGGTATTATATAAGTACTCATAATATAACTCCACTATACCCACATATCTCGCCACCCTATCAAATAACTCCTCCGGCTTTTCGATTATATTTCCCTCACTATCTTTCAATAAATATCTAGCTTGTAGAGTAATCAATGCATTCGCGGTTAATTTAATACCAGATGAAAGATGATACTTATCCTCAATGAAGCGGGCGTTGTTACGTTCGCGGCGGTAATTGATGAATGCATTGCGGGTAGGTTCGGGTAACTCCATCACAATGTAATCCTGTATCTCCTCCACACTAATCCCATCATAACATTTCAATGCAACCAACTCCGCAATTTCGCGGGATGTATTTGGTTGATTACTACTCAATAATGCTTTTTCAATCGCTCGTTGTATTTTGGTAATATCGAACTCTTCTAGGTTTCCGTTACGTTTTTCAATTCTCATCTTTTGTTATTCCTCCCTCTTATAAGAACGCTTTGGTTATAATTTATTTACCAATACAAACAAAAGATACTCCGAAAATGATAAATGCGTTTTTATTTTT
>JAJZJI010000173.1 GCA_021828345.1 Microcaldota archaeon | reverse complement strand
TAAGGGAAGATTAGATGATTTATCTGCTCAACTTATCCTTCAAGAGTATCTTGATTACATGTCTTCATAATAATGATTATAAAATATTATAAACTAATATCATTTTTGCTTTTTATAGTATTAGTAGTTACTTCTTTTTTGATATATAAGAATGATATTTATTCGAAAAATAATATAAAATCTAGTTATGTAGATTTTAAAATCGCTACAGGAGATAGTGAAAGGACAGTAATATCAAACCTTTATTCTGATAAGTTAATCTCCTCTCCTTTTATGATGTCCATATATATGGATTTACATAATCCTCTATTTGTTTTCGATACTGGAATATATAGGATATATAAGGGTGAGAATGTTCCTCAAATGATAAGCACATTCAAAAAGGGATCATTCTATAAGCAACTTGATATTCCTTCAGGTTTAAGAATAGAAGAAGATGCTGCTTTGATTAGAAATGAGCTTGATGTTAATAATAAAGATTATAAATTTTCTGTATCAGAATATATTAATATTGCTCAAAATGATATTTCTTTATTTGAAAATGACTACTCTTTTATGAAATATATTCCTTCTGGTAGTTCTCTTGAAGGTTTTTTATATCCTGATACATACGATGTTCCATTAAATATAACTTCTGAGCAGATGATTAAAATGCAATTATCGTCTTTTGAAAAGAATGTTTTTGAAAAATATCGAAATGGGCTTTTGAATAATAGTGATGGCCTCTCTTTATATCAGACCATGATCATTGCTTCTGTTGTAAGGAGAGAAACTTTATATGATTCTGATAAACCTATTGTTGCGAATATTTTTATAAGGAGATTTACAAGTGGAATGGCTCTTCAATCAGATGCAACTGTTCAGTATGCATTAGGTTTTAATCAATCTGAGGGAACTTGGTGGACTCGAAATATTACACCTTCTGATCTAGAAATTACTTCCCCATATAATACTAGGCTTTATCCGGGGTTGCCTCCAACGCCTATTTGTTCTCCTGGATCTACATCAATTAATGCTACAATACACTCTACACCTAATAGTTATTGGTATTTTGTCGCTGACTCATCAGGACATTTGCATTATGCATCAACTCTTGCTCAGCAAAATGCAAACATTTCTGAATATCTTTGACCTCAATTGAAAAAAAATCTTAAGAATACTATTATGAAATAAGTATGTCAAAAGATTTTGAAAAGTACTTCTCCTCGTTTAAGAAAGAGGGCATCCTTGTTATATCAGCTATTGTGCTTGTTGTATTTGTAGTAATATTTTTATTTATTCCAAATATTCAATATATTGGTGGTCTTTTTGGATTTGGACCCAAAATAGTTGCTAAGGTTAATGGAAATTCCTTAAGTTTACAGAATCTTATTAGTTATAATTGTAATAGGTATGCTATCTACAATACTTCTTGTACTACTAACTATAAAGGGGAATTATCAAATTTTGTGGCTTATACAGTGGAATACAATTATCTTTACTCTCATAAAGATTTACCAACAAAACAGGATGTTTATGCTGCAGCTTATGGTCCTAATACTCCTTGGCAAGTAAGTTTTATTACGAAAGGTGCAAACCAGATTTATAACTATTATTTCCAAAAATTAGTAACCTCAAAAATAGAGAATATGTTAGTAAAAAGTTATACAGGTACAGAATTTATTACTAATTATGGTTGGAGATATCTAGGAGGAGATAATCCTTCCTTTAACGATAAAAAAAGTCAGGCGTATAGTACAATAGATAATTGGTACAAAATTATTGATATAAAAACTATAGCTCCTATTACAGAATCTTCTGCATTTAAATCTCTTCTTGCAGATGCATCTTCGTATTCGCAGAATAATGTTAATAAAGCATTTGTAATTAATTACTCTGGTCTTACTGAAGACAATTATGCTCTAAAAATTTTTGCTCCTAATACTCAGGTGTTAGATACCATTGAATCTATTTCTTCTGGGTCTAAATCTTCTGTAGAAAATTATTATCTAATTCAGCCAAAAGTTCCAGGTGGCTATACAGGATATTATTATTTTATTGTCCAGAAAAGTGTATCTGGTAAATATAATAGCGTAAGTAGTATGATCTCCAAACTTGAATCTAATTCTAGTATAATAACTTACTAATGTTAATAAATTTAAATTTAACAAGAAAATTGATATTATCACTGCCTATTTTATTAATAATATTTGTCTTGTTTGTTATTCATGTTCATGCTGCTACTACTTATTATCCTGGTAGTAATTGTAATTTTACAAATGGCACTTCTGACTGTTATGAAACTACCAGTGGTCAGGGTGCTCCTACCACAATTACTAGTAACTTTGCAGGTTTTTATCTAAATTTTGCTAAAGAAAGTTATATCAATGGTGTATCTATTGGATCTGTCCCAGTTTCCAGTGCAAACTTTTCATTGCAAGGTTCTGAGTATACAGGACAATCTTCATTTGGAAGCTCAACAGAAACATGGGGTCCTACATATAACTTATGGAATAACAATGGAGGGACTTATTTGTGGGAGTATGGGAGTAATGGAGTTGTTAATTCAAGTGTCGGATATGGTCCATCATACCCCACTCCTCCTGGTGAAGCTTCTTGTCAATATTATGAAATAGATAGTTCATGTACTGCAGGTGGCTATCCTTATCCTGTGACAGATACAAGTGGTAATTATACTCTATCTGTTGCTCAAAGCCAGCTTGACTGCGCATTT
>JAJZJI010000172.1 GCA_021828345.1 Microcaldota archaeon | reverse complement strand
TTCATAGTCGGCTTTTTACCTATATAAACGGTGTTTTCCGGCCCCCTTGTTCCCTCGTTCATTCTATTTGTTTCTTCTGGCATTTAGTTCACCCTATGTTTAGTTATTAAATATGTCGTAGTATCTATTTATACCTTACTCTAATAAAATGGAAATTTTATTTTTAACATAAAAAATTACAAATATTGACGACTTAATAGCGGATCTAAAAAATAAAATAATTAATGTTTTTTATTTTTAAAAATTAATCTAGCTTCGGTCTCGGGATTTATATCATAGTCATATTCCTTCATAACATGTAATGGGTATGCAACTGAGATATTTCTAAGCAAAAGAAATTCCTTTTCTATATTAGAGCGTTTTGCAGAAGGCAGCTCAGTATCTATGCATTCTGCAGCGACAGAAAGCATATTCTTTACAGATGCTAAATTCCGATCACGATCATTATGTTGAAGTATATATCTAAGCTCAGAGTCAAGCCATTGCATTGTTTTGTTATCAGCAGAAAGGGCTTTGCCAAAAGATCTCATAAATTCTGGCGCTGTGGGGTAAAATACCTTATAAAATATCATTCCAAACGTTTGCGCATACGTATACCTTAGTATTAATCCTGAAATTAATATGCGCTCCTCAATTGTCTCTAAATGCTCTATAAAATCAAGCAATTTTAATGTTCCTGTAGTTGCCCCAATATCCTTCATTTCCATTCCATCAATTAAATTCTTTATCGCACGCATATGTTTTTTTGATAGAATCGAAAGCCTCCTAAAACCCTCTGAATACCCCCTATCTAAATTATAATTACTTTTAGACCATCGCTCATATATATCAGAAATGGATTTTTCACCATAATAAAACTGGTTTAATATTTCTGCTACAAAATTCATTTCAAATCTTATGCCATTTGGAAGCTCCACATATCCTTTAGAAATAAGCCCTTTTTTTCTTTTAACATCTATGAAACTCATGCCTTTTTTAATTGCATTTATAGGGTTCTCTTTAATATAATCTACTATATACGGCTTTACCCATTGCGGCAACTTATATTTTTCTATCGTATTATCCAGCATAGAATAAATGTCAAATTTCACTATAGTACACCATTAATTATAAATTAAATAAAAAAAGAAAAGAATTAAAGGCAGAGTGTCTATTACTTTTTACTATGCGTGCCTTTTTGCTGCCTTTTTATTATTCTTCCTCTGTACCTATAAACAAGTACTGCTACAATAACAATTATTATTATGTATAATATGTAATTGCTGCCTCCACTACTACTATTTGCATTGGAGCTCTCTCCTACGCTTGCATAAACGGTTGCATAATAATTATTTGAACCATAGAAGACCTGATTTGGCGCTCCGTTGTTTTGCTTCCATTGCTCATATATAGTTATAGGGTATTCACCGGAGTTTCCATTTTGGTCTGTACTGATGTAAAATGTTACATTTGTTGATGCGCCAGGATTTAGTTGTGCTACATATGCATTGCCCGCTACCGGACTTAATGGGTATATTGATTGGAGCGAAAATGATATCTGTGTTGCAGCTTCATTTCCTGTATTTTTTATTTTTAAGACAATTGGACCATAAGCATTTCCTGGATACGAATTATCCGTTACATTAGTTATCTGGAAAACAGCAGATCGTGCTATATTTATAGGAATATCACGTTTTATATTGGTAGCGTTTGCATAATTTGCCGATGTGTAATTAAATTCTACTGGTATAAAACTGCTGTTCTCACTAGAATTCCCATTTGCGGTTATATATAAATTTTCATTTATGCTGCCGCCTGGCTGAAGCATTCCTATATAAAATGTGGATGCGGATCCACTTACGCTTACTGTATTACTGCTCATGAATGTTGCAACTAAGTCCCTTGCAATACCGCTTCCGGTATTTTGTATGCTAATTGTTAATGTTTGATTGCCACCAGAATATATCTGCTCTGGTTGTGCATTTACGATGCTTGTAACTATGTGTGGTGTACCTAATGCCACATCTACTGGTACATTAACAGTACCTGTGAAATTTGAGACGGATCCTGTATACGAAACATATAACGTTATATTATGCGTTCCTGATGTTATGTTACTATTTACTAAAAGATCGAGTGGTATCTGCTGCGTTGCACCTGGTGCGGTGTCTCCAAATTTGTATTCATTCTGTCCTATAACTGAAAAATCATTTGTATTATTTATTGTTATGGTTATATTTCTAGCTGTCGCAGTTCCTGTGTTTGTCGCAATTAAATTAGCGTCTAATGCGCTTCCTGGTATTATATTAGATTGCTGCTGAACATTAAAATTTAGATCAGGTTTACCATAAATATACACGGTTATTGGTATGATAGCACTTCCGGGCAGATTTACGCTGCTACCACTTGTTGTAGTCTCGTAATTTGCAACTACATCTATTGTGTATATACCTGATATTAATGTTGAAGGTATATGTAATTTATAAATAAATGGATTGCTTCCAATTCCACCATAAATGCCCGTTCCTATGGCATCTACAAGATACGATTTTGATGGAGATACGTTTATTAGTTCGCTTGCAGACTCAAGTCCTATATTTACATTTGTAAGCTCTTGTGAGTACGAATTAAATAACGAAAAGCTTAGTGTTACATTACTTCCCGCTATTACTGGAGATGGCGATATTGCAACGTTAGACACCGATAACGCGCCATCAACGCTGCTGCCAGATGTACTTAATGCTGCTAGATCG
>JAJZJI010000171.1 GCA_021828345.1 Microcaldota archaeon | reverse complement strand
CAGGCAGAGTGGAGAAAATACCATTAGATTGCCTGTGATCTATTAGTTCTCCATTCGGTTTCTTTCCACTATTATCAGCAACTTCGCTATATTTATAATTTATAGCAATCTTTTCAGGTGTGATTTTGCTTCTGCCTGGAGCTACCCCAAGACCTACAACTAAATCCGGGTGGAATAATTTTATAGAGTCCGTTATTTCCTGTTCAACTTTAGAATAATCAACTGGTAGTATTCTGGACACTATACTATGGTTGTTGATTTTCTGCCCATTTAGCTTTTGTGCTATAATCATGGAAGGATTCTCACTAAACTCAAGAAATGGTTCATAACCAAACAATAAAACGACCATAGGTTACAATTCAAATGTTGTATTTAACTACTGCCTAATTATATAATAATTTGACCGTTTTACCTACCATGGTTTCATAAACCTTTAAGTTTCATTTCTTCCTATATATAGAAAATAAGTGTATCATGAAATGTTATAAGGTATTACATTTCGAAATTATTTACTATTCTCAGGATTTTGTAAACTACCAGCCAGAGGGAATGCTTTATCCATGTTTTTAATCAGTAGCTCCATCGAATATATAAACAATAAAGACAATAGTAACATACCGCAAGACATTATGTATTTCAAGGTCATAGAAAAGTGGAGATTATTTTATAAGGGTATACAGTGTACTGGAACCTTACAGGGAGAAAGGGGAACGGGTTAACTCAAACAGCTAAACTTTTAAAGGAATACATATAATTATTAAGTTAAAACTCATGTTATATAGAATATAGTGATACTTGTACCTTACGCATTTTTTTCTTCACTCGGATATATAGGCATATTCGCCTTAAGCTTGCTATCCAGCCTTATAATTTTTATACCGGTACCTTATCTTTTTGTTATACTATTTGCTGCTTTAAGCGGAAGATTTGAGCCCGGGTTATTGATATTATCAAGCATCGGTGGTGCAACAGTTGGAAAAATGATCCTTTTCCAGTCATTTTACAGTGGTGCTGCGATTACAAAGGCTAAAACCAGGGAAAACCTCACCGCCTTTCAAACGCTCGTTTCCAGATACGCGTGGCTCGCAGTGTTTATAGTGGCAAGTACTCCATCTCCGGACGATATTGTTTACGTTCCACTTGGAATTGCAAGATACAGCAGAATACGTTTTTTCACTGCCCTGCTTGCTGGAAAAACCGTAATTACTGCCTTAACAGTTCTTGGAGCAGGCATATTATCTAATTCTGTGTTTGGCTCCCTGATCCTTGGAGAAGATAAATATAGCACAATGGGAATTATCATAATAGGAATAATATTTGCAATCCTAGCTGTACTTATAACCTATATTATAAATCGCATAGATTGGAAAAAATATATTGACAAACATGCTTCAATGAAATTAAGAAAGCAGAAGTTGCGGTAGTGGATATGTAAATTATAATTATTTGTGACTATCTATTATGATACCACTAATTGAGTTCCTGTATAAATACCACAATATCGAAAAAGAATTAAATTGGTATAGAAATACAAATTTTTCTTACAAGGGTTTAGATAAAAATGAGGACATACCTGAAAATATCTAAAAGTATACCAATTTCCAACTTCTATATAGTAAAAGTGCGGGCACTCGATGGCGGGGATAGTTTAGATGCAATATTTTATATATTGCTATGTGATATTTTGTTGCATAGTATGCATAGTATGCATACTGTATAATTTTAAGGGGGGAGAAAATGGGAATACTGAAAAGTGGAAAGGAGCATAATAAAAAGGAGACTAGTAAAAATTATCCTGTTTTTGATGTAAATAAGAATGTAACTTTATTGCTTAATGCTGATAGTGTTGAAATAAGGAATAAACCTAAAAAGGGTGAACACTGTGTTCCATCTATAGATTTAATAACAGGCAAATTAGTATATCAGTGTGCTGTGGATAAGAAATAAGTCTGTATAGTGATAACTTTTGCTTTTTTATTTTCCTGGAAACTTGCAGATATTAACAAGGAGATTTTATTATGACCATCCGGCTCGAGAGGACAGAAAATATATAACAGAGGAACTAACTTTTCAAAACACAGGTAATAAGGAAATTACGGAAATTATACTGGAAATTGATGGGTTTAGGGATAATCTAAAAATATCGGATAAAAAGAGCATAAACATCGTATATCTGCCTAAATATGAGATAATAAAAAGAGGGGAATCTAAAGGTGAGCTTGGTTCGGATATGATTAATAAGGTAAAAGATAATAAAATTTACCTTCTATGGATTATTTTAAATGAACCCTTGTTGCCAGGTCAGCAACAGTTTCTATCTATGAAGTACGTTAAACAACCGGGCAGAAAGGGTAAAAGAGGAAAATTGTCCATATTTTTGAATGAAAACATTAAGGATAAAATCATTTTTTATGATAACGAGACTATTACTATCAGCGCAAACTGGGCCGAAGGCTTATCTGTTGAAAAGTTTCCTATATTTGCTATAACCAAAAAACAAAAAATTTTGTCTTTTCTTCCCTTTCCAATCAAATCAAGTAACTATAAAAAGCCAGATAACATTATATTATTGCAGGATAATACTATCCATTTCCGTATGAATAAGGAATCTCATTTTTTTCAATATTCTATGTCTCAAAATTTAAAAATAAAATACGATATAGATTTTATTTATCATACTTATTTTATAGCGCCAGAAAAGGATGAAAAATATTTAATAATTTCATTATTGATGTT
>JAJZJI010000170.1 GCA_021828345.1 Microcaldota archaeon | reverse complement strand
AGAAAAATGCACATTCTTTCTATACAAAAAACATTCAGGGAAACAGAAAAGGATATTTTGGTACTAATAATTAATAACACAGAATTATAAATGTTAATTTATGAAGTAAATTTTTATATGCCAACTTAAAGGCAAGTAGATATTGAAACAACAAATATCATAATCGAGAGATTAAAAAATAAAAAAAATTATTTAATATTCCTTTATTGCGGATTTAACCTTCTCAAAAAGTTCAGGGGTTATCTCGTTTATTCCATGTGCATTTTTTGCATGTGCCTGTATTACAGGTATTAACTGATCCACAGAATCTGCCTTCACGTCAAACCCACAATCCATCCCTATATCCTTGCATTTAAATTCGTATCCCATTTCTATCATATCACTTATTATTTCACAATATTAAAGATAAGCATATCACATGTGTAATAACTTTATAGATTATTAAAAATGTATTCCTCTAGTATCTTTTCTATGCCACGCCTTAATGTTGCCTGTACAGACTTTTTGCTTACTCCCAGTTCCTGTGCTATGCCATTAAGATCTATCCTCCTGTTAAAATCAAAATAGCCCTTTGAATATGCTGTATACATTATCTCCTTTTGCCTCAGTGTTAATTCCCCTGGCAAATGATCATCTGCCTCATAATACCCATACTTTATTCCATTAATGTTTTCCTGGAGATTACTTAATGAATTCTTATTTTTTAACAGGATCTTATACTGAACTTTCTGGTTTTCATAAATTTTTACCGATATTATCATTGCACTGGATAATGCGGATGCCCTGCATATTTCACAACTTTTCGTTTCCATCCATGTTTTGTCCCTCTGATTTTTGTACACTGTTATATTATCATCCCTCAGAATTTCCTTGTTTTTGGCATAGTTCTCAATTCCCATGAGGTGGTTTGTATATTCTATTCCTGGATTTATCTGGAATATTCTGGCGCTAACATTAACAGTGGAGAGTTTCTTTAAAACCCCACATGATGGCTTTTCAGCGGTTAATATAATTTCTATTAAGTTTTCAGGCATTTTTATGTAATAAAGTAAATGTTAATAAATTATGGTTTTTGATATTATTTGACTGAAAATAAACGTTGGTTAAACAAAAATTAATGTATTTGAATAAATTATATTGTTATAAATAAGTTGATTAATTATTGTCGCTAACCAGCTATGGGTTTAAAATGCTTTGAAATTAAGTATTGCAATGAAGATACAATACGAAAATACCTATTAAAATACTTTTTATCTATTTGATGTAAATTTTAGTATGGATAAGAAATGTGTCAGAACCTGAAAATCCAATAATAAAGTTGAGCATTATCCATATAAAAATGGAGGGAATATTAATGATCCAACAAAACTAAAGAATAACTTTGATGTAAATAATATCCCCTAAAGTTTCCAGAAAATTATCAATCAATTATAAAAAATCATTTATTATTAAAGTTAATTTTAGTATAAATTCCAAGCAGGATTGTTGTGTATAAATTTGATTCGAAATCATCTTTGTCTGCATATTTTTTAAGATTTTTAATTATTTCATTCACCTCCCCATATGTCCTTGGGGAACCTTTGTCTATGTACAAATTTAATAAGCTTTTAATGTCATCGTTTAATTTTCTTTGATTCACTATTTCCATCAATTTATCCACTTTATTATTTTTTACAAGTATTTTTATTAATATGTAAAATGCGAAATAATCATCATTGTCTTTTTCTAGAATGGTATTCACTAGACTTAATGCATCATCAAACCTCCCAGACTTATCCAGCAGAATTACTTTTTCAAGTTTGAGTGAATTATCTGAGTCATCAACTGAATATTTTATTGCATTATCAATATCTGAAATTGCATCATCAAGATTGTCTAATTTTGAATTTATATTAGAAGATAATTCATATATCTGCTCATCGTCCCCATTTGAAACTCTCTTTGCTTCATTTATGGATTCCAATGCCTTATCATATTGTTTAATATTGTAGTATATAGTTGCTATGTTAAAGTATATTTCAGGATCAGTTTCATCAATTTTTAAAGCCTTCTTCAACTCCGATAATGCTTCATAATATCTTTTAAGGCTGAGCAGTATATCAGCTTTTAACTTAAGTGCTTCAGGATAATTAGGGGCTATTTTCAGGGCATGGATGATTGCATTTAGGGCGTCCTTCTTCTTATCTGATTCGGCATAAGAACGTGCGAGATACATCAAAGAATCCAGACTTTCAGGATCAGATTTCAGATTTTCGTTCAAATTGTTTATTGCATTTTGATAATGACAACGCAGTGTTTATTTCCTTTATGGCTTCTTTTAAATCTTTTTCATCATATGAATGCATATATATTTCTGATAACAGCGCATGGGCATTTGCATCTTTATCATTATGTTTCAGAAGCTGGTCAACTTTTTCCCGGGCATTCTTTACATCCCCATTCTCTATCATTAATTCAATTCTATTGAAGCTTTGATCCATGAATACCTAGATTAAATTTAGATATAAATTAAATTTCATTGACCCTGTCAACACAACTCATTTCAATAGTTTACGTAAATCACTTCGTATTGATATAATTTCTATAATACCTTACCAGTTTCCAATACTTAACCATTGTCCTACCATGTCATATTTATAGAATGATTTAATTTTCAATCATCATGAAAACAGTGAAGAAGATACTGGAAAAACCAGCCAATGAAATATCAGAATCAATGCATCTTGACCTGAATTCAAAGAGAATTAAATTCA
>JAJZJI010000169.1 GCA_021828345.1 Microcaldota archaeon | reverse complement strand
CGGTTATGTATCTTCGCCCTGGGGGTTTCCTCAGACTTGGTTTATGACTGTCGGCGGTTATCCGTCTAATATAACCGAAGAATTAAATAAGTATGGGATTAATACTCCTTTAAAGTGGAAAGCATTCGAATATCAGGTTGCACAGGATTTAACAAATTCTCAGGATACCGGAGTAGTTATAAATAGCAGTAATGATTTTTCAGAACCTCAAACTACGGCGGTTTCTGCGTCTCAATTATCGGATTATTTCCCGTCGTCTAACGTATATTCGCCTCAAACAATGCCTTCTTTATCTACATTAGAAGGATTTAATATAATGGACGGGCATTTTCAGTTAAATCCAGGTTACTGGATAATTCAAGCTCAAGAAGATGATACTTATAGCGGTGCATATTTAAATATGGTAAATATGGGCTATTCTGCTTCTTGTCCATTATCTGATAACGGCATCTTGCCTGTATCTACGCCTTCTGACGATATTTTAACCAGTGCATCTATGAAACTTTATGGTTTTTGGAGTGCATTTCCAGGTTCGGTATATAATATTTATAATTTTTGTATTCCTGCAATTAGAAATTTAGTAAATTCTTCTTATGTTTTTCCTTCCGTTTCTAATACTGATACAAATTTAAGTGATAATAATAATTATCCGTGTTCACAGATTAATTTTGAGTTGTCTAACGGAACTTGGGAAAATGGATGCAGTGCAAATTCAAGTCAAACGGCTGTTGTTTATGAAGGAAATCCTGTGCGGGGTGAATCGTGGTTACCAGCTTGGGCTGGTTCATGGGGGTATTATTATGCATTTGTGCCTGATTTAAATGCATATTATACTATAAAATTAGGTACTTCTACCTATACTATAATTATCTCAATGGGTAGTTTTGATGCAAACGGAGATTATAATTCAACGTATGGCGTATATCTAAGTGCTTCACTTTGGTATGGTGCTTTGTCTGGTAGTCTTTATATCAATCCTTTAGCTATGTGGGGTAATACTTTGTATCCATCTCATGAGCCTGTAATAAATTATAATCTAAGAAATATGGGAACTTTTACATTTTAAGGGGTAAGTATGGTAAATATAATAGGCGCTATGGTTTTTATAATTTTAAGTTTGTTTATGATTACCAGTAGCGATTTACAAATTAGAAATATTCAAAACACTCAAAATAGAGTTTCCTATATTCAGCAGGAAGCAAAAGAGTTGACTCAGTATTCTAATGCTGTCTTTAATTATATAACTGCATATGGATTTCCAGTTTCTCAGTCTAATTTATCAGTGTCTAACTTGATATCTGTGGGGTTACTCCCTAATACTTTCCCCTTGACTACTCCTTTCGGGCAGTCTTTTACTGTTAGTTATAATGTTGATACAGTTAATCCTAATGTGGAGGATGTTATTATTAGAACTACTGGTAATTTAAATCCTGATTTAGCGGCAAGAGCTAATTTAACAGGAACATTAGGCTATGCTTATTTAGCTAATGAAGTAGATTCTCAAATAAATATTCCTCCGTATCCTAATTCTACAGGAACTTATATAGGCACTGTTAATTCTAATGTATTTAGTGGAAGCGGTCAAAATATTAATTTAAGTTTTACTGTTAATAATATCGAACCGACAATTTATATTAAAGCCCCAGATCAATATGGTTACTGGCTTATAAATATTAGTTTTCTTTTTTATTCATATAATTATAACGGTTTAGATAATACTTCAACTGATTATTTAGATTTAGGTGAAAATAATACTAATTTAAATATTATATCTCAAGGGTGGTTTGCAAACTGTCCGTCTTATGCAGATAATGTAACGAGTAATGTAATTTATAATGGACCGTTATATCAGCAGCCATGGTATGACTCTCCTTTTAATGAAGGCCAAGCTTTATATTGTTTTCCTGCTTATAAAGATGAAGTGGAGCCAATAAATATTACTCTTCCGTTGCAGTATTTAGATTTAAATACACCTGTTGTTATGAATGAAACTTTAAATGGTTCTTCTAGTAATAATTATAATGATGGTTTTGGTGAAACTCCTACAGCATATACATATCCTGGCGCTAATTATGTATCAGATTCTCAAATTAATGGATATGTTAGGCCGACTTATGGTATAGAAAGCTTAATTACTAGTAATTGGGCTGGTTCTTTGCCTATGTCTAATTCTGCTGATTTTATGCCTTCAGCTCCAGTTTACTCTTCATTAGGTGATGTGGGGTTTCAATTAGATTTAACTAATTCTTCTGGTCAAAATGTTATTTATCAAATTGCAGCAGCACAATATATGATTATTACAGGTCCGGGTTGCTTTGATTCTATTTTAACTTCTGAATATGATGCTTATTATGGTAACACTTTCCAAGTTTATTATAATGCTAATGATCGTAATAATGCTTTTGCCGGCGCAGATGTAAATAATTGCGGCGATACCGGACAAAATTTAAATTCGATAGGTAGTTATGCTGCTGGTTGGGTAATCAATATAAATCCGTCGAATCCGAATAGTTATACTTTTGGTAATGATTCCGATGTTGGAACTAGCGCCAGTACTTTTCCTTATTATGAAGATTGGTATAACGGTAATTATTATAGTATTCCTTTAACTGCTGATACGAGTAATGTTTATAATTAAGGGGCTTACATGATAAAAGATGTTTTAGATATAAGCTTAGACATTAAAGCGGATGAGTTCGTTAAATTCTATTTAAAGCTCGTGAATCGTAATTTAAATCACTTAGGGACGCATTCGGAAA
>JAJZJI010000168.1 GCA_021828345.1 Microcaldota archaeon | reverse complement strand
ATAGGAAGCAGCGTTTGCGATATCTTAATGCAGAGAATGAATTTACATGACGGAGATATAATAATAATAGGATCTGACCTATCAGAGAATTTGCTTCTCGAAGCGCTTGGAAAATTAAGAAAGCTTATTGGAGATAAATTGCAAAAATACGATAAAGAATACGCATTTGCATGGATTACAGATTTCCCTCTTTTTGACAAAGATGAAGTTACAGGCAAATTGAAGCCGGCTCACAATCCATTTACAGCTCCAACAAAAGATACTGAAAAATATCTTGAGTCAGAGCCTGAAAAAGTAATTGCAAGACAGTACGACATTGTACTCAACGGTGAAGAAATAGGCGGCGGCAGCATCAGGATACATGATTCCGAGCTTCAAAAAAAATCTCTATCTGTTATAGGAATGGATCAGAATGCAATAACCAACACATTCGGGTTTCTTATAGATGCATTATCTTATGGTGCACCAATACACGGGGGCATAGCTCTAGGTCTTGACAGATTTATATCAACTCTGCTCAATAGCGAGAATATACGGGATTTTATTCTCTTTCCAAAGAATCACAAGCAAGAATCACTTTTGGATTCTGCTCCTACAAAAATCAGCAAAAAAAGGCTACTCAATGATTACAACATAAAGCAGGAAGACTTTGAATAATAAAGTATAATGCATAGTATATCAATGTGCCAGTGCAACTACTATCTACCTACTTATGTACTATGCGCTATAATCTAATCTATGTTATAGCTAAGCTCTAATTATTACTTAACTCTACATAGCGATAAATCCCACACCATTTACGGGTGGGAGGATGTCACTTATTATATATATAAACTATTACGTAGCATTACAAATTAGAAATTATTTTATAAAACATTAACTAAATACTAATTATTAAATAGTTTTACTTCTAATATTAATTATTAAGAAGGAAGTTGGGAAAATTAAGTTGTGTGAGATAAGTTCCATGTCTTTATTTAGCACCTATGATTTTTTAGGCGCAAAGATGTGGTGGGGGTATGCGGAATAGTTAAAATATTTAAAATAATTTTAATTTTATTTGCGCTTAGTATCAGTCAATTTTCAAGCACATATAGTACTAATAATCCATTTTCTGGCCAATGTCCTCCGCCAGTTTCATCCTCTTTAGCTCCTGGAGTTACAAATACAATTTGCACCTCATTTGTTTCAAACACTGTACTTGACATAGGTCAAATTACAACAATAGAATTTGCAAACGCAATTTCAGGATCCAGCTACCTACCATATTCTGCATATATATCTATTTATAATGGAACTAGAAGTTACAACAGTTCATTAACTGTACTTGCATATAACACTATTGGATTCAGTATAAATGCAATGCAGGCAACAGTAATGAATGTAATCATATATAATTCTATATCTTCCAATTCATTACCTCAAGCATTATCATCATTGCCAGTCAACATACTTAATTTTAATTTTACTAATATTGCAGGTAATTATAGCGTTAGAATTTATGCGAAAGATTCGCCTCCCCATCCGCCTCCCCATCCGCCTCCGCCTCCGCGCCCACCATCTTCTATAACTATAAATGCCTTGCCAGATAGCTACAATTATAATATTGTTATAAATTCTGCTCTTACCCCAACATCAATTACATCCCCGTTATCTATAGTGACTATTGATTCAGGGCAGTCCTATCCTATAAGTATAAGCATACCAACAACAGGTACATCACCGTATACCTATTCCTGGTCAATTGCAAATGGATATTCTTGCCCTGGATTCAGCAGTCCTGGTAATGTTACCTCTTTTATATATTATCCATCTACAGCATCATCTGCGACGTGTGAATTTTCTGCAACAATAACAGATTCTGCCACAACTCCAGAAAGTTATACAGTAGCAACACCAGTAATAACAGTGAATCCTGCACCAATAATATATTTATCTCCAAGTAATATTTTGCTTGATTCAAACCAGATAGAAACTTATGTATTAAGTGTTTCAAATGGAACAGGGCCATTCAATGCAATGCTATGGAATGTGACAGGAAACAGGCAAATGGGCAGTAATGTAATAATACAGCTAAGTGGAAGCAATGTAGTCTCATTCATAGTTAATTCCTTGACTTCTGCAAATGTATTTGAATTCAATGCAATTGCATATGACACTGGAACTGCTCAACCATTTATTTTTAATTCATTGCAGAACACAATCATTGTAAACAACGAATTAAATGCGGCTGCGGTAGAACCCCTTACGCCTATTATAGACAAGGGCTATTCTATTACTCTTACTGCCAACCCAGTAGGTGGAACAGCACCTTATACCTATCAGTGGTATACTGCTCCCTCAGCAGGAAACTGCTCTATATCAGATACACTTATAAACGGTGCAACCTCTCAAATTTATACAACACCTCCATTATATATCAATGCCTATTATTGTTATATCATAATAGACTCAGCAACATCTACTACAACTGCATATTCTATGACAGATTACCTTACAGTGAAGGCAGCACCTAGCATATTTATATCAGCAACAAACGCTTTGCTTGATTCAGGCCAGATTGAAACAATAAATTTTACAACAGATACAGAAGGCACTGGACCATTCAATGCAATGCTATGGAATGTGACAGGAAACAGGCAAATGGGCAGTAATGTGATAATACCTTCTAATGAGGATTATAATTCCATATCATTTATAGTAAATTCAATATCATCAAATACAATTCAGTTTAATGGTATTTTATTTGATTCTATTACAACA
>JAJZJI010000167.1 GCA_021828345.1 Microcaldota archaeon | reverse complement strand
AATATGAGCATTTCCTAATCTAAATTTGATATATCGAATCTATATACATGTTATATTTATAATAAAATATATAAACATATACTTTAGTAAATATAATTAATTCTTATAGGTTAATAAAATATTAGGGGATATAAGATATTAGGAATATCTATATCATTATACATCGTTGCACTATTGCTTTATTTATTATTTATTATCTCTTTATTTATTACATATTTATTATTACTATATACTGATAAAATTCCTTTTTCTGTAATAGGAATTGTTTCATGCGCAAATCATGTTAATGGAGAGTACACGATTTTTTCTGACAGGCCTGTCAATGTAAAATCAAACATCGTGCTAGAGCTATATGATATTATTTCATTTAATGTAAGCACGGCAGCTGAATTAGGAATGTATACTCCAGATATTATAACTATAGAAGGAAAGTCAAATAAACAAGAGCTTATAGATCGCATATCGTCTTATGCGCATGCTAGTGCTGACTTATTGGGTTTCAGCAAAAACAAAAATGTAATGCTTGCCAAAATGCAGGTAATGATAAAAACAGAGGCTATACCAAAAATGTTCGATGCTCTTGAGATCTGTGCTATGGAATTTCTAAAATCTTTTTTTTCAGGATCCCCAATCATAATAAGGTTTCATAATGATGGAGATGGAGTAAGTGGAGGTCTTGCTGTTTATTCTGCTATTATGCGGCTGCAGGAGATCTTTGTAAACAAAAATGTATTTTGGGAGATGCAGCGCACGATAGCTTATGATTTGGACTCATACATCAATGACAATCTTATATTCAGAAACTATGACAGTGCAGAAAATCCTCTTCTTATGATTATAGATTTTGCATCATCTGATGCTAGTCTTCCCCAGATAAGCGACACTGCCAAAAAATACAAGTTGATATGGCTTGACCATCATATTTATGAGCATAAAGCTCTATTTGATTCCTTACACTATTATATAAATTCATGGAATTTTGGAAGCGATTCAAACATAACTGCAGGGCTGATAGCAAGCATATTTTCATCTTTTATTACAGATGCAAGCATTGATCTTTTAATGAATGCTTCGCTTGTAAGCGACCATAGTATATATGCGCTGGATTCTGCGTCTGCTGCAGAAGCTTCAACAGTGCTTGATTTTATAACAGGAACACGGGCTTACAGCAGCATGGGAATAGGCGAAATTTACAAACTTGTAAATGACAATGCAAAAATGCATGAGATGTACTTGCATGCAGAAAATATACTTAATGAACAGATTGAGACAGGGCTTAGCAATCTGAAAATTCATTCAAGTAATGGCATACGCATATGCACGCTTGATTTTGATAAAATAAAAGAAGACGGCAGAGATTATATACTTCCAGGAAGATACAGCTCAAAGCTTCAAGACGTAATCTCAGCAAAGTATGGCGATGCAGTGACAATAGTATATTATAATAGGTTTATTTCTGTGAGAATAAGCAAGAGCATCTCAGAGCGCATAGGACTTATAAACATGCTCAACAGCATAAAGACCTCTTTTTCAGATGTTGAATCATGCGGTGGGCATACAGAAGCTGCAAGCATAAAAATGAAAACGCCTGATGAAGGACCTCTAATGGCTGTGCTGCGTGAGCTTATAAAACAGATTCAGAATAAAATTATGCAGGCATAACTTTCATTGCAATTTACTCACAAATTTATATTGGATTTGCTCCAAAGACAACAAATCTTCTCAGCAGCAGCGGCACAACAGGCATCGGCGAAGCCTCGCAGCTTCCATGCAGTACTACTCCAACAAGCTCATGCGCAACTTATGCAGAATACGACGACGGAGCAAAGGTATTCAATAATTATTGGAACTTTACTGGAACAACATTAACGTTAACTTTATCTGCTAATGATACTAGCGCAGGATCTTATAGTGTTGATAATGGTATTACTATATCTCCTATTAGTACTGGTCATGGATGGATGGACATTCAATCTATCTCAACATTTAATCCTCAAACACAAATTATCGATGGATATGGTAATATTATTTATACACGAGATCAGTTAGGTCTGGCACAATTTATTGGGTATGGTACTACTAATCCTAATGGAGATGCTGTCATGGGAAATATAGGTTTTGGAGTATTTGGTACTAATAGTATTGAAATAAATTGTTGGAATTTGACTACTCCTGTTAGATCTACAATTTTATCTAATTATATAAGTGGCACAAATATAGTATCATCAGCATATGAAACTAAAACAGAAAGTTTTGGATCTATAAATTATAATCCATTTATTTCAAATACAGGACCTCCTTCAAATCAAAATCTCTTTAGTTCTAGTACTTCATTAAACGCAATAATAAGTGCTATAGCGTATTCATCTGTTGCAGATATTTTTGATCAATGGGTGCGCATTCGTATGCTACCACCCAACGGCGTTATGCCAACTGTAACATTTGGAAGTGTATCATAATGTCTATAATTTTTGATCTTTAGACTGCAATTTGCAATTGTACTTATTTTATTTGCCATCTACCTCTCTTTTATAGCAATATATCTTTGCTTCGAATATAATTGAATATGATTGAATAAGACTGAATAGAATTGAATAACAAGCAATATTTCTTTTTAGTTAACTTTTTTTGCCTTGAACATGTTCAGGAGAAGAGAATTTGATACAACTGTTACTGAACTGAATGCCATTGCAGCTGCTGAAAGTATAGGCAGAGTGCTGTATATGCCAAAACCAAATATTGGTATAAGTGCGCCTGCAGCCACTGGTATTAGCACAACATTATAT
>JAJZJI010000166.1 GCA_021828345.1 Microcaldota archaeon | reverse complement strand
ATGGCACATTCAATGAGCAAGAATTACAATCTCTTTATTTTGCATACCTGAATGACTTAAATAACACATTTCATAACACTACTTTATACAATGGGCATAATTATACTAAATACTTTAATCAGTCGATGTTTGTCAACGGTTTTTTGACAATATACGGTAATTTAACTTATCAGTCAGGGACAACAACAAAATATATCAATCAAACAGATTTCTTTATTCAAACCTATGACAAAAATCTTTACTTTGCAAAAGGTAAAACTACACAATTAATAGGGGAACAATATCCGGTATTGATTCTCAATGGTAGTCAAAACGGCACATTGATTTATGTGGATGCTTCTATCTATGTTATCAGCCTATCGCTTGCCGGAAAAAACATATCAAGTTATACTTTAGAGCCTGAACAAATAAACTATATATTGCCGCAAACAACAAATATCGGCGCGCCTAATCCTAATAGTTTATTATCACCGGTATCAAACTTCCTTGAAAAATACTATCTCATTCTTACTGTCATTATCGTAATAGCCGTTATCGCATACATCTATGAGCGTAAGCGACCGGATAGCAAGGGCAAAGGTAAGGAATAATGGCAAAAGATAAAGCGGGAATAGGTAATTTTATATTACTATTCTTCTTATTTTTAGTTATCATCCTTGGCGCTTACGCTCTATCAAAAGATATCGTTAATACGGTTTATGGTATATATCTATTTCTTGATAGAATCTACAATGACTTTATGCATTTATTCTCTATCTTAAATGGATTGTCTAAACTATGAACCTATTAAATTCTTATCTGAATGTCAATTCTATCCTAATTTTGTTTATCGTAATTTTCATTTTCATTATCATAAGACAGTTAATTATTGGACTGTCAGTATCAGCATTTAGACACGTGGTATTATTCCTAATTTTCGTTATAGGCATTCTTTTAATTTACGATAGAGAAATCCTTGCGGGAATCCTATTTTTGCTATTAGGCATAATATTAAGTATCGGCTTAAGATTTGCGGGCAAGGGAAAAAATGATAACAAAGAATAAATTGATATTGATTGGAATCTTGGCGATGATCCTAATACCAAGCGTAAGTTTTGCATCGCCGCAATTTTTTGGGCAGAGTGCAAGTAATGGTGATATAATAGGTATTTCTCAATCCGGCTTTTTAGGTCAATTTGAGCCTATCGCCAATGGGCAAACTATATCTTGCAATGTAATTGACCTTACATTTTATAACATACATTCTGCACAAAATATATCGATTCATATTTCATATTATCAGCAAATAGGAAATAAAACGGTGAATATTCGCAATCAAACATTTTCATTTTTTGCCAATCAATATCAAATTGAAAATCTTAACTTATCTCTTTATCTCTTTAAAGGGCAATATGTAGTAGATATGTATTACCTTAATGTTAATTTCACTTTTGCTTATCAGCCTGCGCCGGCGCTATTTCCGGTGAAAATAACAAATAATGGTGAATTGGCTTTATATTCAATTATTCTACTTGGAATAGGATTAATTATTTTTGTATTAGGCACATTAACGGCTGAATGTATGATAAGGCGTATGCTCTATTTTCCAAAGATGCCGCTATCGGCTTATTTCTTAACTTTTATTCTTGGCATCTTTGCCGTATTTATCCTATTCAATGCAATCTATCTTAAGATTATATCGATTCCTTATTACTATTTTGTCTTGCCATTATTCTTTATGTCAATTGCTATCGAATTGCAATTAAGGCGCGGCAAGGCAAAAGAAGCGATATTCTTTGGTATGCAGAATACCGGCAAGATTGAGCGCATATTTTTTAACAAAGATACAAAGTCAGAAAATAAAGAAATCTATACCGGAAAAATACCGGTCATTGACGATAACGTTTATTTGGGCAAAAAGAAGAATAGGTATATTGTCATAGATTCTAAATCATTTATTAAAGCATTTAAAAGACTGTTTGGATTCTATACCTATTTAGATATGCCGGAAAATATGATAGAATATCCTAATATTGACGATGACAGAAATTATTATTTTTGTAGTATAGTTAATGATTCAAAAAAACCTATGCTTGAATTGATTAAACCTGAATACCACTTGATACGAAATAGACATCTAAATAAGCCAAAATCATATAAAATAAATGCGGCTTCTAATGCACATATTGGCGATGTGATAGCCGTAATGACAAATCTAAAACAGATAAATGATCTTGCAAGGGAAAATAACGAATATTCAAAAGAAAATATGGAATTAAGGGCAAAGATAATGAATGGCGCGGTAAAAGCGGATTATAACTTTATCAATAAAGCATCTAAAATCATAAAGGGAATGAATGAATTGATACCGGAATTTAAGCAAAAGATGTTAAACGAATCGGATAAAAAAGAACCTGAAAATAAGGAAAATACAGATAATACCGGAAATTCAGAGGGAATGTATCAATGACAGGGCAAGTGCGAAATTTAGGAATTGCTAATCTTGCGGGCTTTACTAATTTGTCATTGAATCAGAGAAATCTTATAATTGAAGCATACGCCGGATTCGATTCAGAAATAGAATATACCTTATTTGTGCATAATCTTGTAAGTATGAATTTAGGTATTGATAACGATATCTACAATGACGTTTTGCTAAAGCCGCAATTCTATTATTTCTTTATCAAGTCTAATGAAGATTTTTTAGATGCTGATATCAAAAGATACGTTATATTGCAATTCTGTCAATATCTCATTAGCCTATTCCAAAAATCACTTGGAAATTTTGCCAAGCGGGCTATGGAATTTGACATA
>JAJZJI010000020.1 GCA_021828345.1 Microcaldota archaeon | reverse complement strand
TGTGCAGCCTTCTGGGCCTCCTGCCCTGCTGCTCGTCGCTCGTATCATAGACCTCGTCCAAGCCTGCTAGCTCAAGATAGTGCCTGAACCTGTTCCTTACATAGTTAGGCTCAAGGTAAGGCTCGACTGCTCTGCGTAGAAGTTGAGGTTGTTTGCCTGCTGGAGCTGGGAGGCGGAGAGCTGGCTAAAAAAGAGATTATGTTTAGATATACTAATTATGAGAAACTAAAAGTAGCAATACCTTATATGATAGCAGTTTTAGTAAGAGCAAGTGAAGACAAAAAACTAACAACAGAACTTTTTGTAACTATGTCAAAAATATATGAGGAATTGTTAAATACAAATGTTAAGCACGAGTGATTGAAAGAGCAAGGATGGTAGAACATCTCAAGGTATTAATTAAAGAGAGAAATTTAAATGATAAATATGGCAAACAATTAATGGAAACCATAATAGAAGAAATTGAAGAAGATGATTAAAATGGGAACAAATGAAGAAATAAAAAATAAATATAATATTAAGGAAAAGCAGGACTTAATAACACTAAAAGATTTGGAAGAAATAATTGGAGATGAAGGATTTGATGGACTTATAGAAGATTGGAATAATCAAATAGGTTTGTTTTTGAATGATTTAGATAAAATATATGAAGAGATGTTGGAAAAATGTCGGGAACAAGGAGCAGGAAACGATATGCAAATTTTTAATTACTGCAAACCTATATTTATAAACGCTCTTGCTAAAAGTCATATAAAAGGTTATGATAAAGGTTATAATGATGCTGTTAGAATAGATGTGGAAAATAATAGAATTGAAACTGATAGGATAAATGCAGAAATTAAAAATATATTAAAAAATAAAAAGTGATTAAATGGAAAATAAAAAAACAAATTTACAGGAAGAATTTAATAAAAAAAAGAAAAAATTAAGCGACGCTTACAAAAATTATTTAGAAAGTAAGAAGGATTATAATCAGGCATTAACAGAATACAAGCATTTTGTAAAGAAAAATTTGGTGTTAAAAGAATTATAAAAAATATATTAAAGTATATTAAAGAATAGAAAAGTGATTAAATGAAACAAAAGATAACAAATGAACAAATAGAAAGAATGAAAAGATTAAAAGCGGACGGTGAATCTATCGCAAATATCTCCAGGCTTATGAACTTACATTATGTAAAAGTAGCTTATTATGTAGGAGATTATAAACAGAAGATAGAAGAATGCAATAAACTAAACCGCAAGAAACACAGAGATGAACTAAATGAACTTAATAAGCAGAAGAAAGCTGTTTAAATTTCTTAATGACTACATACATATGATTGATGAAAATAGTCATATAGAGATTAGCAAGGAAGTAAAAGTAAAGCTTGATGAAGTAGTAGCGTCAGCATTAATTAAAGCAATAAACTGGGAAAAGATAATAAAAGAAAAAAGGAAAAGGATAAATAATGAAATGATTAGGTAATTAAAATGGTAGAAGGAGGACTGTCAATAACGATAATTCTAAAAAAATTAAAAGGAGATTGACATGGAAACCAAAACAAAAACTAAAAGCAAAGGTGTTAGTCTAATTACTTATTTTGGCATAGGATTGGTCGGAGCATTTTTCTTTTTATTCGGCTTCTTTTGGACAGGGCTAATTGGATTTAACTATTATGGTTATGTATATTTAGTTGCAGTAGTAATTATTGTTACATTTTTTATAGCTTATTCTGTAAAATCAGTAAATAAGTATAAGTGATTGAATGTCAGAATATAAGTGATTGAATGTCAGAATATAAGTGATTGAATGTCAGAATACAAAAAATATATCCCACTTGCTATATTGGTAATATTAGCAGGTATAGTCTTCTTATTTGCAATTCAAAGCAATACTGCTGGAAATTTCTACGAATTTGACCCTTATATGTATATGGAATTGACAACATTACTGGCACAGCACGGAAGCATACCAGTTTCAGGCTTGGCTTATCCTTGTGGTGCATCTTGTAGTAGCAATAGATTTGGAGTTATAATCCCTTACTGGCTTGCTGGTTATTTAAAGCTAACTGGATTTCCCCTATATCAAATCGCAAATCTTTATCCTCCAATAATGCTTATATTGATGGCTATTTTGTTATACGCTTTCTTTGACAATAAAGTGGCTAAAATAAGTGCAGTTGTGTTGCTATTCTCTATGAGCATAATATTTCAGCAATTTACTGGCGGAATGTTTCAGGAGGAAGCAGTAGGATTTATGAGCGTCATAGCAGTATTTGTCAGTTTATACTTTGCTTTGAAGAAAAAATCACTGGCTTACAGCTTCTTTGCTGGCGTAATATACATAGGCTCGCTTCTGGGAAGTAAATACTTTACCGTTACCACAGCAATAATTCCCGCAATAGCAATAGCTTATATACTATACCTCTTCATACTAAACAACAAAGAATTAAAGCACACGCTAAAAGTATTCGCTATATTGTCGGTATTCGCAATAATCGGAAACGCTGGATTATTAGCTTATAGAGCTGGCTTTGCGTTAAGTGGATTTACAATACATAATATTTTTATTCCAATAAATCTGATAGCAATTTTAGGCATAACGCTGATAAACTTATTGCTTTACCTCGTATTGGCAAAGCAGGAATTTATGATTAGGGTTTTTAAGACAAGAACAAAGCTCAAGCCGACACTTATATTGTTTGGACTATTGATTATAGCGAGCATACCAATACTACCGCATTTCATACACTACCTAACTTATCTAATAGGTTATCAGCACATTCAAAATACCATACCGCTCTTTGAAACCGTGCAGGAGTTCGCTCCAGCATTCGCAAACATACAAGGGCTTGGAATATTCAGCAATGTCTATATGCTATGGGGTGCGTTTGCAATAATAACAATAGTATTGCTTTATGAAACTATAATAAAGATAAAACGCCACGAGAATATTCTGGTAGAAATAATGGTTATAATGACATTCTATCCGCTTTGGTATATAGGCACAGGAGTAGCAAAGTATATTCCAGATTTAGCATTAGTATTGGTAATCGGACTGGCTTATGTGATTGATAAGATAGTAGAAAAGAGTGATTAACATGTATATACCTAACTTGGAATTGATAATTTTATTCATAACGCCATTAGCAGTAGGCTTCGGCTATACTGCTGGGATAAGCGAGAAATCGCTTAAAATCGCTTATGCGTATATGCTTGGCATATTTATACCTTCAACAATATACTTCCTTATATGGTTGATTACAGGGCTTAAATTCAATCTGGAATACTGGGGCATAATAAATATTGCGGTATTTGTTATTGGCTTTATTTATTGGAAGTTCTTGCCAAAAGAGTTGCCAAAAAATTATTCTTTATCGGGGATATAAATGAGCAGGTATAATAATAAATATAATAATTACAATAGAATAGAAGAACCCACAGCCGTGAAGCCAAGTATCAAACGATACTTGACAAAAAGAAACATAGTAATCGGGCTGATTGCGATATTTTTAGGATATTCGTTTATAAATTTTGCCTACTCTAATATAAACACATTTGGCATGGATTACGAATATACGCACATAAATACGATACCAAGTTATTGGCTCAACGCTATGCAGTTCCTTAACCAGACCAAATATCAATACAACATAAGCATATTTAGACAAAACTCAACACTCCTGAATGATGAAACTTATTATACTACTTATACATATCAGTTAAACTATTATGCGTTAGCAATAGCAATAGTGAGTGCAGGGCTTTTAGCATATATTTTAATGAAATACAAGAGGGGAATTAATGGATAGAGATAGTAAAGGGCATTTTATAAAAGGGCATAAGAATTTCAATCTAAATCCCAGTGTGAAGCAACTGGAAGCATTGAAGAAATACGGAGAAAAGTTTAGGTATAAAAAAGGTTTTCATCAAATTATGACAGAGGAACATAGGCTAAACATACAGAAGGCTCAATTAGCAAGACGAGAAGATGCAAGGGTTAAACGCCTAAACCAGAAACATATAAGCATGAAAGATAATCAAATAGAGCAAATAGTCAAGAAGCAGTTGGATACTTTAGGATTTAAATACGAATCAAATAAAAGAATATATAATGCTCAAATAAAAAGAAAATATATAGCAGAAGCGGATATTTTTATCAGACCTAATATAGTAATATATTGCGATGGGTGTGCTTGGCATGCTTGTCCAATTCATCTACAAAGAGGTTCAAAAGAAATGAAAGATAATTACCTCAAGGAAAAAGACAACCGCATAACAAAGAATTTAATTGTGAATGGTTATAGAGTGATAAGAATATGGGAACACGATATAATTAAAGAAAATTTTGATATAAATTTATACTTGGTGAATAAATGAACAACAAATATCTATTGCCGTTAGCTATAATCTGTGGGGTGGTTCTAATAACTTCTCTCGGGTTTAGCGTTTCGGTGAAGGCACATCAAATATCTCTCCCACCAACCAAATCATCTTCTGTTCTCGCATGGATTTAATTAGGACAAACCTAATTGAAGTGAACTGGGATTATGGAGATTGGATTAATTGGTTCGGACAGAGTAGAACAGTGCTTCGGGGCGACAACCAAGTTCCTGGACTGGATTATGCAACAGCATATCAGTTTATGAACGGAAACGCTACGACATTAGCAAACTTTATGCGAAAGGAAAATGCAAGTCTATTTATGATTAGTAGCGATGACTTCCAAAAGATAAGTGCTTTAAGCTATCTATCTTGTATATACCAGAATGAAACCAATACACAAACGCCATTAGGTTCAAGTGAGTGCGAGAAGCTTAACAGCCCTACATACCTATTCTTCCCGCAGAACCAGAGCAATATAAATAACTATTGCACGATGAGTAATTCTACGACATTATACATCAAGGCGGAAAGCACATATGGGGTAGGTTATTGTCTGCAATCAATACAGACTACAAATCAAGGCATGCAACTGGACGGCAAGGTATATACGCTTAACGGAACAATAATGAATAACACGAATATTATGCCAATTACAGCCGAGCCGATAAACGGACAGACATTTGAAGTATATCTATTGCTATATACCCCTCTCAATACAACTACTTGCCAGATGCCGACAGGACTTCCAAGATTTTATTACAGCAATCTATATATGGGAGAGTTTATGGGTTGTTTAGGCAGTCAATTTAAGCAAGTATATCCTGCTAATGGAGTATTTGGAAATGTTAGAATATATAAGTTAAATTAATGATAAAATGAAACAAAAAACAGATACATCTAAAATTGCTAAAGCAGTAGTTGATGAGATAGAGCGAAGGCAAGTCGAGAACGAACCCTTAAGCCCAAGTGCGAGCATATGGTTTATCCTTGTTGTAATGAATTTGCTCGTGATCGCTGCAAGCTATGTTAGTATCACAATAATGACATTGCTTTATGGCAAAAGGCTTGATGCTTATCTGCAAAGCGCAAAATAAAGGTGAAAAAATGAACAACAAAAACAAAAAAACAAATAATAGAGTTAAAGCAGTTGTTGGAGCTATATTTATAGCTCCAATATCTGTACTACTCGCTGAAGCTGGAAATATAACATACTCAAGCGGTATAGCCACTGGCATTAGTTTTATTGCGATATTCGGTGCTGTCGTTGAAATCATCGGTTTCTTAGGTATTGTAGCTTCTGCTTATACATTGCTTAAGTCCATTATTGCTATAAGATTGGCTCACGAGAAAGGATTTAATACTATAGATGATTGAATGAAAACAAAACGAAAATTCCAAAAATATTTAGAAATTTTGTTGCGGCAGGAATTAAACTAAACTTTGAATATTAAAACTAAAAAGTGTGATGAACTATGAAAATAATTATAGATGGTAAAAAATATCAGCCCCTTGTCCTTTTAAGAGATAAGGAAGCTTTGCTTTTGCAACAAACAGTTGGGAAACCTAATAAAAAAGGATTAGATGAAGTTTTAGGTGGCGTCATCAAATCAAAATTTATCGGGTATATTTCAGAAAATGGAGGAAAGCTAATTGTCAAGGCGACGGAGCTATTTAATTGTAGAATAAATTTGAGACGGGTATATTTCTGCGAATATAACGGAAAATACTGGTTGAGCTTGGAATACGGATATAGCCAACACTTGGAATTTCCAAGAAATTTGAAAGGTTGAGAAAATGAAAGAAAGAAGAAGATGGTTTTGTTATAGCTGTGTTTGGATGGGGACTAAAAAATCGTCTGCTACAAGTATTTTCGTCCTTTTTTTTAGGTGATGGCAGATGACTTTTAAGCATAGATTAAGAATGTTTATAGCAGTGTATTTCAATAATTATTTTATTCGTGGAACTACAAGGTTTAGCTCTATAATTGCTATGCTTACTATGATAGCGACATTCATAACTGTTTATTTCGGCAAGGCTTATGTGCTGGAAATATTTATACCTATAACAATATTAGCAGTAATATTCTTTACTATATTTGGTAAATGGGATTATTCAAGCAAAGGAACGAGAACCCCAGAAACAAAGAAGTATTGGGAAAGCGACTTCGGTATAGCCCCATGGATTAGCTTGTATAATATGGTTGAGAAAATAGCAGAGAAACAAGGCATAGAGGAAGATGAAGATTTCAAGCAGATGAAAGCATGGCTAAATCAGATATATATAAATAATAAATTTAAAGAAATGATTAAAGAAGATTTGGCGAAAAAATGAGAAAATTATATATCTATGGCTGTGTTTTGAATAATGCGGCTTATATAGAGGGTTGTATTAATTCTATTGAGAAATTACAGCCAGAATTGATTGTAGTAAAGGACAACGGTTCAACAGACGGAACAATAAGCAAATTAAGAGCTATGGATAATAAATATCATAATATAGTCATAATCGAAGGAAAATGGGAAACAAGAGGCAAGGCAAGGCAGATGGCTCTGGATTATGTCATTACAAAAGCAGATATAAAGGATTTGGCTATGTATATTGATTTTGATGACATCTATACTGATTATTATATTTCAAAGATGAAGTCAAGAATAAAAACTATTAAGGACTATCAAGTTTCATTTTCTATGTTATCAACGATTAAAATGAATAAGATAATAAAATGGAAAAATCTGCACTGCGGAGAGGACTGGGAAAGAATGGCTCATTTTTACAGCATCGGTGTAAAAATTATAGATATTGTAGAGAAAGAAGATGCGGGGTTATATACTATCAGAAGAATGTCGTCTGCGTCTGCGATAGCAAGAGAGAAGTTTTATACTAAATCTCCAATTAGATTATTTAAAAATCTTATAGACGAACACAGGGGTATAGCTTATAAGAATTGGCGTGGAAGTGCAAAGCATTTAACTTCAATAACCGCAAGCTATGTGGCTCACTTAATTGCATTAATTCTTGGAACATACTCTTACGATAAAAAATTAGATAACAGGGAATTAGTTTTAAAAGAGGTGAGTAAATAGAGAAATACACAAGCAAAGACTACAAGGATATTGTAGCGTTTTATAATAGCTTTGAAACAAAGCAAGAAATCATAGCTTGGATGCAGAATAGAAAAAGGGCAGAGCCGAACCTTGTAGAATATAACAAGGATAAAGATAATTATGCTGTCGTAGTAATACCGACTATTGACGCAGATGACGCATGGGCTATGGCAGACAGAGTAATATTTAAAGATTTACATATATTATTCGTAGAGAACGAAGGCAAGAAGCCAAACGAATATTTTAATTATGCTTATAGCGTAAATCAGGGCGTTAAAAGAGCATTAAAATATAATCCAAAGTGGATAATAATATCAAATGATGATATGGTAAAAGAAGAGGATATATCAAAATTAATAGCCGAACTTAAACAAAGCGAGAACTACGATACGCTATTCTTCCCAAAGACTAATACCTATTCATCAGGTGTGGGATTATATAAGCCCCTGTTTCAAAATATATTTAGGTTGAGGTCAAAATGGAGAAGGGTTTATGCAAATATCTATAAAAAATTTCAAATTGAATATGAGCTACTCGATGTTAAAAACAGAGGATTTATTTATAAAAATCTGATTTACAAACCAATCTCTATAATATCAATAAATCATCATCAAGACAATTTCATAGTGCTTAACAGCAATTATTTGAGGAAAGAATTAAATGGCAGGGTATTTGACGATGCCTTTATCAACGGACACGAAGACACTTGGCTTTCATATAAATATCTGCAACATAGTAATTTTAAGATAAGCAACTGGAAAATCAAAGCAGTAGCTGGAGGAACACTTGGAACTGACAAGGATAGGGCTTTTAGAGAAATAGCTAATCAGATATATTTTGAATACAAACTTGGTGTATAAAATGTTTGGAACTGGAATACCTACAAAGTTAAGATGCATACGCTATGCCGTCAAGAAGCAAGGGGCTTATTACATAGTTAAAAGACCATACGGAATAGTATGTCATACCAAAGCTAATCAGCTTATAGAACTAATACACGAGGAACATCAATACGATGATTTGAATGTTAAAGGTAAGCAAGTAATTGATATTGGTGCTGATTGTGGCGATACTGCAATTCAATTTGCATATAGAGGTGCAAGAGAAGTCTATGCTTATGAGCCTAACCTAAACGCTTTCAAGTCATTGGAACTAACCATGCTAAACAATAAGTATAATATTAAGCCATATAATATGGCGGTTTTAGGCAAGGCACAAACAATAGGAATTAATCCAGAAGCTAAAGCTAACAGGGCTGGAAAGATAGCAGAAGGCAATTATCAGATTAAAGCCACAACATTAAATGATATAGTAAAAGAATACAATATAACAGAAGGCGTATTAAAGATGGACTGCGAGGGGTATGAGTATGATATAATAGCTGGCGCATCAGATAAGACGCTATTAGCTTTTGCTGATGTAGTAATTGAATATCACAACTATCCAAAAGATTTACCAAGTAAGTTCAGGAAACTGGGCTACAAAGTAGAAATGCCGAATCCAGAGCAGAAAATAGCTTTAATGTGGGCGAGCAAATGAGAACAATTTTAGTGGCATATAGTTTCGGTTATAATAAGCAATTCGGTTATAGTGGTATAGACAGGTATAGCCAAGAGCTTGATGAAGGGCTGGTAAGTATTGGATATAAACACAATACTTATGAATATAGCAAAAGTGTGATTAAACGCATATTCTCAACGCCAAAAGCAGTCAAGGGCTATGATGTAATACACTTGACACAGCCACTCGGATATGAAGCATTTTTGAATACAAAAGCAAAGAAGATACTCACTTGGCACGATAATATGATTTTCACGAGAAAGAGCAAAGTGCAGTTTTATAATATATTCAGGGGGCTTATGGCGTATTCACTTGCAGATATAATAACATTTAATAGTCAGCAGTCTATGAATGAACTAAAAGATTATATATCAAAGTATAAGTTTGATGAAAATAAAATCTATGATATAACTCCTTTGCCTATTGATGATATCTGGATTAAGCAGAAAATAAACAAGAAACAGAAAAGAGATAAAGGATTTATATATATTGGTGCAATACATTACCCACATAAGAATTTTGATGGACTTATACAAACATACAAAAATTTATGCAATAAAATAGATACTACTCACTTACCACCACTTCATATATTCACAAGTTCGCCTAATTCTGACGAGCTTGAAGAACAAGTAGGTGGTTATCCATATCCTATATTCTTTCATACAAGGGCATCAGACAAAGAAATACTTAAATACTTAAAAGAATCAATAGCATTACTGCATTTAAGCACTTACGAAGGATACGGACTTCCAATACTTGAAAGCCTTGCAGTAGGCACACCAGTCATAACGCTTGATAAAGCAAAGATACCAGAGGAAACAAAGAAATGGACTATAATAACTGACAATCCTGTTGAAGAAGCATTAAAGTTATATGAGAAGCCGAGAAGTGCAAGTCAAGAAGCAATATCTTACGCAAAGAGCTTGACAAAAGAGAATTATGCAAGGAAGATGGTAAAATTATATATGAAAATATAAAGTGATTGAAATGATGAATGATGTAAAAAAATTAATAGCAAGCGGGATATTTATTTTTATGGTTATTTTAGCGTATGCTTATTTTCCTGGACATTCTGGGGGGCATATAATGCAGGCGTATGGAGAGACAAGCACTTATCAGGAATTAGCACAGGCTCATTTGGTTAAATCTTTTAGTTCAACATTCTCTAATTCTTCTATAGCTATCTCAAAAAGTATATAATTGATAAAATGGTTGAAAAATTAGGTCAAAAACGGGGAAAATATGCCTCTGCTAAACCCATAACCGTAGATTATAATATCATTGAAGGATATAGGGTATTGAAGAAGCCAGAATCCCCACAACTAATCAAGATAAAAAAAGAGAGAAATAAGTATAACAGAGTAATAAGGAAAAACAAAAAATTAATTTTAGACAATGTAAAAATCAAGGAAAGAAAGGAGGTAGAACGATGGATAAATTCACAGACTTACGGAACTAAACTAAAAGGAGAAAAAGTAGAAAAACCGAATATTAAAAATATAGACATTAATTCTTTAATTAAAGAAAATCAGGAAGCGTATAAATCAAGGAAGCCATTAGACGCAGAAGCAAAGAAATTAAGGCAGAACGAGGATTACAGCGACAAAATAATATCAGACGCAATACGATATTCAAAAAAACAGAAATTAAGATACACATACATAAACAACCAAAGGGTGTATTTAAGCCAGATTAAAGAATTAAAAAGATTGTCAGTTGCGGAAGGAAATCTTAAGGAAGTAGTGTATGGGTATAGATTGCCTTCATCAGTATTCAAAGGCAATACACAATCAGAATTTAAAGCACAGATTAGCAACAAGCACTTTGAGAAAGTCGTTAATATAAGGCAGGTAACAAAAAAGAGAGGAATAACTGAAGCAATAACTTTTCATAACGACGGAAGAATATATACAGACATTAACATTAAACGATTATTTGACAGGGCGCAAAGAAAAACAGGTGCAAGAATTATATTTATAAACAATGTAGCAATATCAGAAGATGCCTTCATACAAATCGACGGAGTATGGTATTTGGAAGCATATGTAGCCCCAAATACGCTTGGGCTTGATATTCCATTCGGCGGGCAGGCAATAGCAAGAATATCTTTTGAATACAATAAGAATATTTCATACACAGCAATTGATTTGGAAAATAAGGAAGCAAAGGAGAAGGTAAAGCATATATATAAGGAGATAAATACAATAGTTTCAATCGGAAACAATAACGAGAAATATACGGTTCATTTGATAATAATGAGCCATTTGATGATACAGCAGATGTTCGAAGCACAAAAAATAGCTTATATCTCGTCAAATAAGGAAAAGCGTTTTATCTCAATAACAAAGTTCAAAATAATAAAATCAGACTATATAGAAGCACAAAATAAACTTAAAAAACTTAATTCAAAAAATCAATTATTGCTTACCCCAGAAGAAAGGCAAACAATATCACAACTGCAATCAATAGCCAAAACCGATTTAGTTATAGAATGTTATGAAAGCGAATTGCTAACAGAGGAACAGGCAATAAATTTAAGGAATAAAGACGAGTTCATACTTCTAAAAATTGGAGATTTAAGGGGTGAAGCTGATAAACTTAAAAACCAGTTATTCGCTTGGGAAGTAGCTATTAAAAGCCCACGCATTGGAGAGATATTAGGACTATTTGAAACAACAGGCGAGAGTTAATGATTGAAGGAGATATTAATGAAACCTATGTAAAGAACGGCGTAGCTTATGCTCTTGCTAATAACAATTTAGTAGAAGTAGGCAAATTGCCTTATTACTCACAAGCTATGGACAAGCTGGGAATGTATGACGGTTTCAGGGAAAATCTTGTAATAGCAAAAAGAAGGTTTCTGGAAAATATCTTTCGTGGCAACAAGCTGTGCTATGGCAACAAGGCATATCTAAAATTCAAGCAGGGAATATACGCAAATATCATATATCTTGATTTTCATTCTTATTACGCTACTATATTCAGCCAGATAGCAAATCATATAAACGAGCAGTATCAGGGCAAGGAAATAAAAGGCATCGTAAAACGGGCTTATTTCATAAAAAGCGTAAAGAATATAAGCAAGAAGGCATCATCAGCCCCGTTGGTGGATATAAAAGATATAGCTAAAAATTCAGTAAAGATTGACACAAATGACAAAGAGCCATTAATAAGATTAATCAAAGATATAGACAATTCAATATTTTATGACAAAGCTGACAAATCAACATCAAAGACAACAAGGAACGCTCTTGCTTATGGCTTCGGCTACCAGCAGAAAATAGCAAGAATCAGCAATATCTCCGCACTAACGATGTTTTTCGCCAATAGGATTATGGGTTTGTCAATCGATTATTTTGAGAAAAGGAACGACAACAAAGTGATATTCTCGCACACAGACAGCTTTATGACAGACCATTTCTATACAAAGGATTTAGACGATGCAATAAAGCAAGCATGTTCCACGCTTAACGAAGAATATTTTGGGGGTGTTCCAATACTGCATTTTGATATTTCTAATATATCGATAAAAGGCAAGTTCAACGAGCTTATGATAATAAACCAGAACAGCTATATTTATTCAAGCAAAGGAGACAAGGGCAAAGACGATGTGGGATTAGCAATTGGTGGATTATCGACGCAAAAAAAGAACTGGGGCGGAATTTCAAAGAATGGGGAAAATGTTGCAGACATTCTGTCGGAAAACACGGAAGCATTATTCAAAGGCGAAAAAGAATTTTTTAATAAATATGAAGATATTGAATTTATATACAGCCCTCTGCAATATCGTTTAACTGAAGAATACAAAAATAAAATTATAGATGATTTCTCAAAAGATATACCCCAAAATAGACTTATAATAATAAGTAAAACAATAAAACATCTTGGAGAATTGGTAAGTCCAATAATAGCAAGTAATATAAATATTAATGTCTAAATTATTATATTGGCGTTTTTTATGGTTCAATTAGTATCTCCTCAATCTTTGCAATTACATAATCCACCTCCTAAATATAATGTCGCTCAATCTATTTCCTTTCACAAATTAATAGTTCTTTCAAAACCCATTCGCCAGCAATTGACATTCAGGGAAGTCGAGTGCTCGAATAAACATAAAATACGAATGATAAAGATTTTCGCATTAGATGAGAAGTATTGTCCGTTATGTCATGAGAAATACGATAATGTATCCACTCCTACACAAAGCATAGATGCGTGGTTTTTTACGGCAAAATCAGAAAACGAGAAAATATTAATATATTCTTTTATTCCTACTAATTTAGAAATTTATAATGAAATAAAAATCGAGAATGGATTTTCAGTTTCAGTCCTTTCAAAATCAAAAGGCATTTTTTATAAGGGCGTCGTTCTTCTCGAAAACAGCATAATTCAACCTAATTTATCCTCTATTAATATTCAAAAATCTTTTCTAACGAAGGAGGCGGCTATGCAGGAATTTATGGCTAACCGACCACAACCTAATTACCCACAGGAAATATATGATGCTTGGAAACACGCATTGTTTTTAAGTATGACAAAATCCGACATTAATGTTCTGACGATAGCAGAGCCTGGTTTCGGCAAAACAGAAGCTGCACTGCAAATCAAGGAGATTACAGATGGAACTTTTGTTGATACTCCAAATTCGTCGTCAGTTGCATTGATAGGAACTGCAATTAAGGACATAAGCGGTTCGTATCATTTTGAGGGTGGAGCGATATTCCAGTCAAGAGGTGGAAATGTCCTATTAGTCGATGAAGTAGAAAAGATGATGGATTACAATTATTTGAGGCAGATTAACACTCTTATAGCAAATCACACATTTACATATCGAAAGGCGAACATTGTATATGAAGACCCAGATTTTCATATTTCGTTTGTAGGTTTTGGCAATCCTAATACAAAAGGAATGCTGTTTAAGGGAATAGCAAAATTCATTATAGATGAAACTTTTTTTCATAATCCAGAATTTTTGAGCAGAATGCATCTTATATTTGCTTTTAGGAACAAAGGAAGTGACACGAGTAAGATAAGGAAAATAAATTTAGAAGGCGTAAAGGGGTATATTAATTACGCCAGAAGCATTGTAGTGAAAGAGCCAGACCAAGAAATAACAGCAAAGATAACAGAACTGGCAAAGGATTATGCGTTAAAAACAAACGACAGCAGGGCATTCATTAAAGTAAAGAATTTATGCGAAGCAGAAGCAAAATTAAATTTAAGCCAGAATATAACAGAGACAGAAATAGATAGCATAAAAAACCTGCTTGATATTTCAATTAAATTATTATATGAGAAATAAATTCAATTTAACAAAAGTTATTTATATGTTTAGGTTCAATAATATATACACAGGGTGGTGGATTAGTATGGACTTTTTTTATCCCTTTAAAATTTTAAATAATTTTATGTCTCGTAGGCAAAGGCAAATGGCATTGAATACAATATATGGGCTTAAACCAGCAATTAAAACAAAACCTATACCACAGAATGTCGCACAGGCAAAGAAAATAAGGATTTCCGATTTATAATTTCCGATTATAATTTCTTATTGGTGTTAAACTGGATAGACTGGAAATGGAGGACAACTTTTACGAGGAGATTGCTAAATTAAGCAATGCTAAAATAATGTTTTCAAATTCTGATTACGACTTCAATGACAAATATATGACTACTGCGAAGAAAGATGTGATTTTAAGCAAAATAAGCAAATCAGAAGAATACGCAGACGCTTGGAAAAGAAATTACTCGGAAGTATTCTATTCAGATTTAAAAACAAGATTATTAAATGGAAGCAATTTCTTTATGCGTTTTTTCGGCAGTCCGTTTTCAGGGAAAAGTTTTGTCGGTTTGTATATAGCATATCTTTCTACAATACTCGGCTTTCAATACCAAAATTTATTCAGCACTTCACAAGCACAGATAATACTTTCGCAGAATAGTTATAATGTTGCAAAGGGCAAGGAAAGTCCAATAACTAAAATGCTGTTTAATATAGATGAAACCCAGCAGAAATGGGGAGTAGGTTCAAAGGCAAGCAATGTTTATTTCCAGCAATTAACAGAATTTATGAGAGCGTTGCAGATTTGCATAACTATAATAAATCCTAATGATACAAGCAACGCAGAAACCCAATTGGAAACAATCGGATATACCTTGCCAGACGAGAACGGAGTAATCTATACAAAATCAATGATATATTATCAGATTGACAAGCGAAGCGACATATATAAGCCAATAGGATATTTAGTGAGTAAAACCCCCCCAAAGAATTTTGTTGATGCTTATTTAATCCAAAAAGACCAATTTTTAAAGAATTTCAGTTCAAACAAAAATCCAAATGCAGAAAAAAACGAGATATTAAACACGATGATTTGGAATGATATGGAACAAAACACCAAGACGTTTTTATCACAGGCATTATTATTAAATAAAGAAAATTATGTTCAGGCAATTCTAAAAAAAGAATTTTCAGTCTTTAATTTACCCTCACAAGAGCAGAAGGAATTAATAGAAAGCTTTAAATTAAAATACTTTAAAAAAGAAATACAAACTGGCTGGGAAACCAAGCTGGCTAATATGCAGAATAGGGTAGCAAGGGCTAATATACCACAAGGCATAAAAAATGTTGCTGTTAAATAATTAATAGGTGAATATATGGCAAGACGAGCAAGAAAAAGCAGAAGCGAAGGGCATCTTTATAGAGAAGGTGCAAAGCGTGGCGAATTGAGAAAATTTGAGAACCGATATGGAAAGGAGAAAGGGAAACGAGTATACGGTGCGGTTGTAGGCAAAATAAAGCGTGAGAGAGAAGCAAAGAAACGAAGATAGTTGTGTTGTGTGTTAGGTTGAAGCTATGTCTGTGCGACGCAGGTTAATTTTTATATTGCCTTTAATTCTTTTATTTATAGGCGTAGCGTCAGCCCAGCCAGCTAATATAGTAAGTTATTATCCAGTCTATCTAAACAATACTCAAACATCAGCAACACCAGCACCGTTTCAAGCTATGATAACAGCTAATCTATCTACTATGAGTAATATAACATATAGCAGTTCATTCAGCAATATGGAATTTTATTACTCAAATAATACTATAATACCTTCATGGATTGAAAGTAATAGTTCTGGCAACCTAACTATATGGTTAAATATATCTGCAGGAATACCAGCAAGCACTAATGAAACCGTATATATGGGATTAAGCAACAGCACAACGAATATGCTTAATAATTCAACTAATGGAGAAGCCCCGCAGCTATCAAGCACTTATGCGGAATATGATGACGGGGCGAATGTATTTCCTTTTTATGATAACTTTTTAGGCACAGCACTGAGTTCCCAGTGGACTAATACAGGTGCAACAGCTACTGTAGATAATGGATTAAGTTTAACTTCAGCTGGTACTGGGTGGGGATACATACAATCAACATCGTCGTTTAACCCACAAAATGACATTTTTGAATCAGATATGTATTTTATTACTCCTGATACAACAGGAACAAAGATTATTGTCGGCT
>JAJZJI010000165.1 GCA_021828345.1 Microcaldota archaeon | reverse complement strand
TTCAGTATGGCTGAGATGTTTATAGGTCATGGCAACTTAACTGTCCAGGTCAAGAAGCTTTGATACTAAACCATTCTCAGCCTCTTAACCTCTTATATTAAGTTGCACTTCGTATTTGAATTCAGGCGATAATTTTAAATTATATTCTGGAATTATAATGCTTTGTAAGGAATCTAATTATTAACAGAGTAGAATATATATTTCAAAATATATATTCCCTCTATTTTAAATAATTAGTTTATTTTCAATGAAGCACCATTTACTCCACTTTTTTTAGTTAATGTTAAAACTAAAATACCATTTTCATAATTTGCAGATGAATTTTTTTGATCAATTGAAGTTGGTAAACTAAAAGAACGAGATACAGAACCATAGTAGCACTCACTACGTATAATCTTTTCATCTTCAGTTTTTTTATCTAATTGTTTTATTTCTGCAGTAATTAATACGTTTTTATCATCAATATGTATATTAATATTTTCTTTATTTACACCTGGTAATTCAGCACGAATTATATATACATCATTATTTTCTGAAATATCCACATTAAAGCTACTTGGTAAAGTATCACCATGCAAAGGTCTAACTAAGTAACCTAATGAGGGATAATCAGAAAAGAAATCACCAAATAAATCTTTACTTAATCTAGATAATTGACTCATAAACAATTCTCCTTTCACGTTTTAATAAGTAAAAATAATATCGTTCATCCAATATCGGTAACTATAACTTGGTCCTTGGAACTCACCAGCATTAATATAACCAGCTCTGGCCCTAAAAAAAATACGAGAATATACGGGACTATCAACACTGGCTTCTAATAATTTAGTTGCAGAAGAAGGTATACCAGTTACATATTGCCTACCGAAACCTATAAATCCTGACATTACCCATCCAGAAATACGTTGTCGTGTCCCAAAACCTGCTAGACTTTCTGAATAATAATCAGGATTAAAGTAGTAATTTGGTAGTTGTGTATTGGTATCTCGAAACTGTCTATACCTAAGCTGGAAATTTACACCTTGATTTGGAAACAAATCATAAATTACTTTAGCTTTAACTAACCATCTGTTGTTCCCGTCAGATATATTCATCATACCCAATAAACCAATTAGAGATAGTCGGTTTAGTATTTGATGATCAATTGAAATACCTGTTAAAGTATAAAAAATTCCGTTATCTATTGAGGGTTGTGTTTCAATACGATCTCGATTAATTATTAGCTGGGTATAAGTAGTTTGGTTTATTTTGAAATTTAATTGACTATCTGTAACAAGCAAATGAGACCCATTCAAAGTATTAACGTTTAAGTTAATGTTATAACCAGATAAATCTTTTAAATTATAATTATTATAGATAAGACCATACTGATTCCCATTTCTAGACCATGAGTTCTGACTATAGTAATTATGTTGGTAACTAATACCTATAAAGTGACCTGGATCAGAATAGTTTGGATAAATCCCTCCTCCAATTTTAGAAATATTTAATCCTTCGCTATCATTAGATAAGTAGGTGTTTGGTAAAGAAAAACCAATGTAAGTTCCAAGATTCTCTCCATTAACATTAAATACAAATAAAGTGATCAAAATAAACCCAAACATTCTAATCATTATTTGGTCCCCCATACCTTTTTAAGACCAAACAATTCAGAAACATACCCATATACACAAGCAGGCTGTAAAATTAGCCCATAAGCTAATATATAAAAAATAAAACCAAATAAATTACTTCTTATGGAAATATTTTCTTTGATAAATGTATGTTTTGCAGCACGATACATAACATTATTTAACAGTAATGAAGGAGGTATTAAAGATAAGGTCATAGGGCCAACTATCCAGAATCGTCCAGTTAACGCCAAAATTACACCTGGAATAAAACCAAATGTATAAGCAATATCTATTAATGGAAACAATAAATTCCACCAGATATAAATACTGTTAAGTCGTACTTTATAAATCAATTGTGGATTATGTTTAAACGCTTCTATTAAACCTCTAGACCATCGTTGTCTTTGTTTTATAAATTGAACTAGAGTATCAGGACATTTAGTAAATACATAAGCGTTTTCTGCATGGCCAACCCGCCAGCCATTTTTTAAAATATTCCATGTAAGAACAATATCTTCACCTACCATATTAGGCCAACCACCTAAATTAATAAGTATTTCTCTTTCATATAAAGAAAATGCACCTTGAGCCACTAAAGTACCTTGATACATCGATTGGATTCTTTTTATCGCACTAATACCTAAAAAATAATCCCATTCCTGTATTTTAGTTAACCAATTATTCCTTGAATTACCGACAAGAATAGTTCCAGCAACAGCTTTAGTACCTGGAGGATCAGACAAATAACGAGAAACAAGATTTTTAATTGAATTGGGTAATAACAAGCAGTCAGCATCAATGGTAATTACTAAATCAGAGGATAAATGTTTTAGTCCTTGATTTAACGCAAAAGCCTTTCCCTGATTATTTGTTAAATTTATTAAAGTTAACAAATCATGACTAAGATTAAGATCTAAAATTTTTTTCTTAGTATTATCTTTAGATCCGTCATTAACAATGTATATGTGGATAAGTGAAGGATAATCTTGAATTAATATGCTTTTAATTGTTTCTTGAATAGTATGTTCTTCATTATATGCAGCAATTAATATATCAACATTAGGATAATTAATAATTTCGCGAATTCAAGTTTGAAGTGCAATGCCTGAGTTAAAGAATACCTGATTAGGTGTTTTATAACCAAGTGTTTTTCGAGGTCGGTTGTTTAGCCGATCCATTACCATATTAATTTCTTCCTGGGT
>JAJZJI010000164.1 GCA_021828345.1 Microcaldota archaeon | reverse complement strand
GGATCAACAGAAAAAATAGCGTTCATCTTACTAATATTATAATAACTGGTCTGAGCCGCTATTAATGGAAATGCGCTGCCCATGAATGAAAAGTTATATGCAGATATTACATTCCCATTTGGAAATTCCAATATCTTTGATGGGGACGCCGGCTGCTTTACTATTATTAGAACATTAGATGACTTTACACTACTATTTGTAAAATTAAATATGCTTCCAGGATCTGCGATTGCCTTAAAATTATAAATGCCTGCAATAGCATAGGTATAATTTATAGGTATGCGTGCACCCTTGCCAGGAGGTAATGATACGTTATAAACAGAAAGTGTCCCATTCCCTAAATAAAATCCAACATCAAGATTTTTAATATAAGAGGAACCAGTATTATTCACTTGTAAAATGAATCTGGTCGTATTAAGAGGGTATAAATTCGTTGAATTTGGCGCACTTAATGACACATTTATTGAGGCCTTGGCGCTTGATAGACCGCTTAAAGCAATATATACCACAAGCGCTACGACCACTATTACACCTAAATAGATTAACGTATTGCCCTTGCTTTTTTTATTGTTTGTATTTGAATTCTTATGAGTACCTAAATTTGTAGATCCTTTTTTATCCATATAATTCACATCTTACCTATTTTTAAGCTCTTTGAGCGCTAGTATCATCTTTTCCTTTATTGGGGACATTATATTATCTATATAACTATTCACCCATACAGACTCATCATATTTATCCCCTATCTTTGGATTAAATATAAAATATCTGCCCTTCTCATTGTTTATAATTTTTGCCTTTTTAAACTGCAGCAAATGGTATCTTAGAGTTTTCTCATTTATAGGAGCCCAGTTTGACCCTATATACTCAGAAAGTTCTGATACTGTAGGATCACGCCTTAGAGAAAATTGAAAGTGCAATATTGCATCCAAAACTGAAACTGCTGACTGCCTTGATTCTCCTGGATTGATTATTCCCATTGAGAGTGCAAGATAACGCACTATAGAACGCCTTGTCTCACTCACCTCATCTGAGAGCCTTAGGTCTCTTAATGTAATTTCGCCTTCAATAAGCTTGGATTCGTTTATCATGATATAATACCTATTATCTATAAATTGCATTAAATAAGTTTATATTTATTTGCTGGCAAACTTAATATACAGCATTGCTCTTTTATGTTTTAGTGATTTTATGGACAATATAGAACTTAAAATAAATTTTGACCCGCCGGAGCTCAAACAGAATATAAAAAATGAATTTTTCATAATATTGAACTTCTCCAATACTAATAACAATTTAAATTTCTGGTGCGAGTGTGACCTGTTGGTTAAACACCCATTATCTTTAGCGCATGATAAAATGCTAGATATTGGAAGGACACGTGTTGGTATTATAGAGCCTAAACAAAATATTGAGAAACGCATTAAAATTTATACAAGACCCAATAATTATCCTGGTGAGTATGAACTTAATTTGACTGCATATTTATATGATAGAGAAGGAATAATATCAGAGAGAATAGACCGAAAAGAAACAATAATCTGCAAATAATAATTAGTGTTTATATGGACGATATACCAGCGTGGTTGCTATGCCAGGATATATGCGCTCGCGCACAGGAAGAGCTGACATCGCAGGCAATAGAGACGCTTGATAGAGAAATAGAGGCAAAAAGGCTTAAAATTGATGGGCATTTAGTAACCGCAGATGAAGGTACAAATGAAATTGAAAAGAAGCTTTTTGTTATTGGTAAAATTGTTGATGGAGAACAAGAGATTTATGATAATTATATGGGCATGATCAGCAAGCTCGAAAACGGCGATAATGAATTGACAGGCAAATTAATTGAAAGAATTGAGGAACTTAAACGATTTTTGCTTGCTGTTTCTACAATATCTATATTAATGCGTTATAGCAAGCTTTTTAGAAACTGGTTTGAGGATATTGGACATCATTTTAAAGAGAATAACGCAGAAAGTATATTTTTCAAAACTATGAACCCCTCACGGCTTGAAGCACTGGAATTTATAACAAAAAATAAGCGTATGATATTTGAAAATCTTTTTTCTGAGAGTGAATTAAACATAATGATGAATGCAGTGGCAAAATTTAAAAATATTAAAAACTAACCAATCAGCCACGCTAAATTTGCAAAATTTATTCATTTAAGATGGTACATACCTAACATTTATTTTGACGTTTACAGGAACCTGATTATAGTTATATAGGCTAAATGTTACCTTGCCGTTAAGCACAGGTATTATACTTGACCCTCCTATGTAATATGTACCCATACTAGTTCCATAATTTGAATTATAATACTGGGATGTATTCATATTCAATAAATTTGTTGCGTTACGTTCAAATGCTATAAGATAGGTAGATGTTGAGAAATATTGTGAGTTATTATTTAACGTATTGTAATTATTATTGTAATTGTTATATGGGAACATTTTATAATAAGCGCTATGAGCACATGGTGGATAATAAACAGTGCCTAATGTTGAGTTGTAGTAGCTAAGTGTCGTTTCATTCATATAATTCGCATAATTATTATTAGCTACATATTTACCTTGAGTATGTGATGTATTTAGTATTAGATATCCTGAATGGGGTATGTTAAAGGTTATATTATACTCATTACTGATATTACTTGGATTTGAATAATTATATTGAATGTAAGAATACTCAAAATTGCCATCCACAATAGAGTTGCTGCTGCAATTATAATATTCGCCATACGATACATAATGACTTAATGTATAGCCGTTTGTGTTAGATCCCGCTAGACTTGCAGTATATGTTTTATTAAATGCAAGGTCCGATATTGC
>JAJZJI010000163.1 GCA_021828345.1 Microcaldota archaeon | reverse complement strand
GGATAGGCAACATCAGACACAAACGCGATTCTGGCTATTCAAACACCCAAGTATGCAGCACTTCAGTATATTACTAAGCAGAGCACAATAAATATGTAAGCACCGGTTCATCTGCGGCTGCGCATTTTCTCCTTCTTCGTTTCTTTCCATCCATAAACTCCTATCCCTATGGTAACGAACAGTGCAGCAAAGCTCACGCCCCAAGCAACCCACACATCTGTCTGCAGGGTGTAATACAAGGTAACGGTATAATTCCCGGTTTTGTTCATGTACCACGCATTGGCAAACCCATTCACGGCTATATGGTCACGTGGATTAACTTCAGTCCCATTGGAATAGAATGCTGCCCAATGCGGATCATATGTCTCTCGGAACACGAGATAATAAGGAGTTGTGGCGTTGGAAACATGAACGGTAACCTTCGTAGGCGTATTTTCAACAAAGCTTATGTTTGGCTTTGAGAAGTTGGTTATATTATAAAAAGACATATTTTCTAATTCTGACGAATAAAAACTAATATTACCTACGGTTGGGCCATATGCATTTTGTATCGTTATGTTTCTAGTAAAAATTGAAGAGTTATGAATATTAAATGAATCATTGCTTAAAATATTAAAAACTTGTTCAATATTTTTTGCTTTGGTAACTTTTGACGAATAAACAAAAGGAGCATAATTGCTATTTTCGTATACCATAGATTTATTGAACTTAGATATGAACGAAATATTATTAGAATTGTTTAACACATAGTATATGCTATTATAACTGAATGGAGTTATTGTACATATAGAACAGTTAGCTTTTTTTAATGCGTTTCCCTGGACTATAATATATTTTATACCAAATACGCCAAGGGTTTTAGAAATATAATCCCTATCTAAAGTCCCATTAATGTAATTATAAGTGTCTATATAACTTCCTGGGTAATAATAATACTCAAAAGTTGAAGGCGGGAAAAAGGCTTGTTCTGTTCCATATCCCCCAGTAAATATGGGATTATATATGAGCCAACTGTAAACCGATGGCCCAACATAATACTTATTAATTTCAGATCCTTGCGTAATAGGCAAAATTGCAACCCCAAATAAACCCGTATTATTATTTATCAAATCTGATATTTCGAATATATGTTTCGGCAAACCGTAATATACTGTAAGTGCCGTGTTATTTGGTGTTGTGACAATAACATTTGCAGTCGGAATATAGTCAAATTCATAAACATAAAATATTGTCAAAACAATAAAAATTACTATAAATATAAAAAATGCATAGAAAAAATATTTTTTCAAATTCCCAATAGACAATTTAACTCTAACCAGATTCAACAAATAAGCAATAGCTATACCAAAAAATAGAGATACTGAAAAAAGTGCCAAATAATGAAATGAAGGGTATGGGTACCTAAAGATTTCAAGATAAGGAACAGACAATAAAAGTTCTTTATATAGTGTGCCAAAAGGTTTACTAACAGTCAAACTTATCGCAGTAATGAAAATATATGTTAAAAATAATGAAAAAACCAATTTTTGCTCCACAGTTTTATTTTTGCCTTTTACATATAACAAAATACCAAATATAGACAAGATAAAAATTATTATAAGATAAATGTAGTCTATTGGGCTAATATGGTAATTTGGACCAAATAAAAGAAAGGTCTGTAACACGTTTATCTTATATGTATTAAGAAAATATTTTGATAAACCGTTAAAATATTGCGTATAAGCCACATTCTTGGTAAAAATATAAGTCATTAAAATCCATGGCAGATTTATAAGCAATGCAACGAGAGTGCCAAAACCCAAATATTTTATTAAACTTGATTTTAGGTTATTCTTAGAAAGCAAAATAAATGCTGTAATTGGAACGATAAAAAAGAGTATATTCTGAACAGCATAACCAAATCCGCCCATACCTAAAAACAAAGCAAAACTAATTATAAATAGGCTTAAATCTATATTTGTTTTACTATTTTTGTTCTCTATATCATAAATTAAATATAAGAAGAAGAGTAAAACAAAAGGCAAAAATATATCTGGCGTACTTAAAAATCCGGGTTGCGACTCAAAATGGAATGTAAATAGCATCGAAGCGAAAATTCCGGATATAAGGGCTATTGTTTTTCCATAGCTTCTTACTAACCTACTGACAAGTAAAAACATTCCAAAGAAACCGACTATCTTTAAAAAGACCGTATTATATATCTGATTTGCTGCTATTCCAAAAAAGTTATTAATGGCCAAACCTATAATACCCAAAAGCGATGTTAATATGTTCGTATTAGGGACATTCATTAAGCCAGTATAATCTAAGTAAGTCCAAGACCAAAAAGTTTGTGTAAAGCTATTCACATTTGAAATAGCTAATCCAAGTCCGTTATCTATTATATATGTTCCTCTATAATAAAAAATAACATTCAATATTAATCCAAATAGCAATATTAAGAATACTAAATAGATTAAGGCACTATCTTTATATCTTTGGTGTATCATAAAAAACAACATTTAAAGTTTAAGCTAAATATACACTAAACAAATAACCATGGTAAGTATATGAAATTATTGGTTATTAGCACTATAAAGCCCTATAAAGGTAGTGGCACTGGTCTTACTGAGTACGCTTACCAGCTTTCCGAACACCTTAAACTAATGCTCTCAAATAATGACAGAATAGACTTCTTATACTCATTATCTGATTCTAAAAGAAACAATATAAAAGGCTTGCTCCATGCAAATACATCTTTCAAAAAAATGATTGCCAATGTGCAGAAAAACAAATATGATATTATACACATAACCGACCATGAAATAGGGTTCGCAGCAAAAATCTTAAAAAA
>JAJZJI010000162.1 GCA_021828345.1 Microcaldota archaeon | reverse complement strand
TATAAGATCAAGCAGCATTTTATGCCTATATAAGATGAAACAAGGCATAGCAAATACTAAGGTCATCAAAAGCTTTTCAACAATAATAGATACTAAAATACCTCTATCAGCAGAATTATTGGCTGGTGATGGGGATATTGTAATTGCCACAGAAGCGCGAAGTATTAATGCAAATAAATATTCTAACGGAGCAGTACTTATAATTGGTGGTAGTGAAAAATACCATGGGGCTCCAATGCTTGCTGGATTAGCGGCAAAGAATGCGATTGCAGCGCTTAGATCAGGATCAGGATATGTGACTGTGGTAGTTCCGAGATCTATAGAGGCAACTGTAAAAAAATTTTCTCCTGATATAATAGTAAATTCTGCGGATTTTCATGATTCTGATAATATAATGAAGAACATTATAGGAATACGGCATAATTCTCTAGTTATCGGGCCTGGCAGCGGGAATGAGATTCAGCCAAAGTTGCTGGCACGCATTCTAAAATATGAGGCAGAAAAAGGCAATACCTGCATAGTTGATGGAAATGCGATAGAACTTATTAAAGAAAATCGAAAACTACTGAATCAAAAAATAATACTTACGCCTCATGAAGGAGAGTTTCTTAAATTAAGCGGAAAGGATCTTGCAGGCCAAGAGTTTTATGAGAAAGTAGATGCAGTAATAGAATTTGCAAAATCAAATAAATGTAATATAGTATTAAAAGGAAACAAGACCATAATAAGTAATGGCAGGCTCTTAAAAATAAATAGAGCAGCCAATTCTTCCCTGGCAGTTATGGGCACTGGCGATGTATTATCTGGAATCATAGGCAGCTATGCAGCAGTGCACAATAATGCATTTGAATCAGCAGTGGCAGGGGTTCATGTACATTCAAAGATCTCTGATATTTTGTTTACTGCAAAAGGCCTTCACATTATTCCTGATGATATAATAAATGCAATCCCGAATGAGCTCAAAAAATTTGATAAAATTATAGGATAATATATAAATAGATGCCATAAATTATGCCATTCCCTTATCCTATTTATTTTCATAAACTCCAATAAAACTTAAACTGTTTTATGAGGATATACTGTAAAATAACTCTCTTTGTCTGTATATTGTTGGATTTTCAATAAGACTTCCGTATAGTTAAATATTAAAAAGGTTTTAAATATTGGTAGCTCTTATAATAAGTGTAAATTTTTATATAATTTGTAAAAATAGTATAAAAATGAATATTATAAAATAAAATATTTATTAATTGCAAAAAGTGGATGAAATGAGAGGAAAAGAGACTCTAGTAATATGCGACTCATGCGGAAGAAAAGTTCCAAGAAACAAGGCAGTAAGCTTTGATAAATCAGTAAGTTTCAATACTGAGCTTAAGACAGGAAATGACGTAAGATATTTTGGAAAAAGGAAAGTATACTATTGTATAAGCTGCGCAAAACACAGAAAGATTTTTGAAAAGAAGAAAAGAATTGCAATGAGGCAAAGCTCAAAAAATGAGAATGCGTTTGATTAAATCTATCTGAATAGGAGTAGGAATAAATAAAAAGGTTTTTAAATTATATTTTAATAAATATTTATTTAATATGAAGTGGGAAAATGAATCAAAATCTATATTTTAGATTATGGAATATAAGCAAAAAAATGAATTTTAAACTACTGATTATAGTTGCTTCAGTGGTTTTAAGTTTAACTAGCTTGATGTTTGCACAGATAACGACTGCAATACCTGGAATTGGTGGATCATCTCAAGGATCTGCTGCTATTAATAATGTTTTATGTAATGTTTATAGTACAATAATGGATGTTGTATTCGTTCTTGCAATAGTGCTTATGGTTGGGGGAGGATCCCTATACGCTGCTTCACGTATATTGCCAGGCAATTTAAAAGGCCAGCTTGAAGGCTACGCATATGGTATGCTGCTTGGTGGCGTTGTCGGTATTATATTAGTAATACTTGGTCCTGATATAATAAAAATGATAGTAGGTAATACAAGTTCAGGCATACAAACTACCCAAACTTGCAATGGAACGCCTATATAAATTTTTCAGTTATTAAACAAGTAAAGGATTCAAATGAGCAATGTTGTCTTAAACAGTATAGAAACCTATTTTAAGCACATTGTTCTTATTTTGTTTTCTTCTCTTTCTTTTTTTATTGCTCTTTTTATTCCATTTTTTGCAAGTTTTGTAATATTTAATGATGCAGGGGGTATTTTTTTAAGAGTAACAAACCTGACAAGTCTTACTGCGTTTAATATATTTACTATAATATTGTCAGTATTTTTTTCAATGCTTTTCTTAAGCTTTGCAATAGTTTCAATAAACATAATAATAAAACATAAGAGGACCTATTCTAGGATACGACAAGAAGTGTTGCTTGGGCTAGAAAAATATACATCAAAAGTTTTTCTTATTCTATTAATATTTGCAGCATTAATTCTTGTTATTTATATTGCATTGGCATTTTATACTGCAAGCAATGCAGGCCTTCTTTCATCTGTTATTCTTCTTCTACTCACACCTCTATTTTTTTATGCGCCTTCCTCAATAATAAATGATGACGCAAAATTGATTCCTGCATTTAAAAGAAGCATTGCTTTTATTGCAAAGAAACCTATTTATTTCCTGATCTGGATAGTAATTGCCGTGGCATTAATTACTTTTTTTGATTTTATTTTCATTTTGATTGGAAATTCTTTCTCACTTTCGCCATTTTTCTCAATATATTTAATGCTTATATTTAATTCTCTCTTCATACTGCCTTTTATTGTAATCCTGCAGGCAGAATCTTATATGCACAGGTTTGCATTGCTTAAATGATAATTATTTAATAGGAAGGCAGCACATATTGC
>JAJZJI010000161.1 GCA_021828345.1 Microcaldota archaeon | reverse complement strand
GTCCTAATTGTGGTCTCCCTAGAGAGATATGTGTCTGTTCTGTGTTAGATAAGGAAACTGAGAGCAAGATAAAGGTATATACTAAAAAAGCTAAATTTAATAAGTTTGTAACTATAGTCGAAGGTATAAATCCTGATGAAATAGAGAATGCTACAAAGAGCTTAAAGAGGTCTTTAGCTTGCGGTGGAACGGATAAGGATAATGTCATAGAACTTCAGGGCGAGCATGTTGATGATGTTAAGCGCGTTCTGGTAAATTTGGGCTATAAAGAAGCTAATATAGAAGTATTACATAGAAAATAATTTCTAATTTTTAAGCAATCCTCTAAAAATATAAGCATGCTATTAGTATTGCTAAGGTAGTGGATATGGCCGTTTTAGGAATAGAATCTAGTGCACATACGCTTGGCATAGGTATTATAGATGGAGATAAGTTTTTAAGCAATAAACGCGTAATGTTTCCTATAACCGATAAAGGCATAATACCCGCAGAGCTTGCCGAATTTCATTCAAAGAATGTTGCAAATGCCTTAAAGAGCGCCCTTGATGAATCCTCATTATCCATGCGTGACATATCTGCAATAGGTTATACTAAAGGTCCTGGACTGGGTCCTGCATTAAATGTTGGTGCAATTTCCGCAAAGGCTTTAGCGCTGCGCTATAAAATACCAATCTATCCTATTAACCATGCGCTTGCACACTTAGAGATTGTGCGACATGTAAATAATTTTAATGATCCTCTCTTTTTATATGTTAGCGGAGGCAATTCACAAATTCTTGGTTTTAATGAAGAAAAAGACAAATATCATATATACGGCGAAACATTCGATATCGGTATAGGAAATATGTTGGATAATTTTGCACGTGCCGCAAAGCTAATACCTGCGTGGGGTTCATCCGTTGCCGCTCTTGCTGAGAATGGCAATTATATAAGAATGCCATATACTGTAAAGGGAATGGATTTTACTTTTACCGGTTTACTTACACATGCAATAAAAATGCTTGATAATTCTAAAATAAATAAAAGTGATATAGCATATTCGCTGCAGGAGACCGCGTTCTCCATGCTCTGTGAGGCGACCGAACGCGCACTAATGCTTACAAAGAAAAAAGAGCTTGGCATCTGTGGGGGCGTTGCTCAGAGCGTTAGGTTAAAAGCTATGTTAAAATGTATAGCAAATGAACATAAAATAAAATTTGGATTTGTTGAAAATCAATTTAATGCGGATAATGGGGCAATGATTGCACTGGTCGCGCAGAAAATGCTAAAGAATGGGATTATATCCGATATAAATAATTGTAATATAAATCAGAGATTTAGAATAGACACGGTTATGGTGCATAAATGAGAATATCAAATGGCGCAGAAGCAAATGTATACAAATCTAACATACTCGGAATAGATTGCATTGTAAAGGTAAGGCAGAGAAAATCATACCGCATACAATCACTTGATAATCAAATACGCGAGCAGCGCACAAAAACTGAGGCGCGAATACTTGCATATGCGCGCTCATGCGGTATAACGGTTCCCTCATTACTTTTGGTGTCAAAATATGGCATAACTATGGGTTTTATAGAGGGTAAATTACTCAGTGAAATAGATGCAAATAAGAATGAATATTTAAAGCAGGCGGGTGTTCTGCTTGGCATGCTACATAATAATAACATAGCTCATGGTGATTTTACTCCTGCAAATATAATGGTTTTTAATAATAAATTATTTATTATAGATTTTGGGCTCTCTGAGATAATAGATTCTATAGAACAAAAGGCATTGGATATACTTTTAATGAAACGTTCAATTGGTCCGAAGGGTTTTGGTATCTTTATCTCTTCATACAAAAAAAGCTCTAAAGGGCAAAAATTAATAATTAAAAAATTAAATGAACTTGAGATGCGTGGTAGATACCAACAACGATCGTTACAAAACATTTAGATTATAAATATTTTAGAAGTTGCCAACCTCCGGCCAATCCAAATTCTGCTGCGATTCTGGTCTGCTATAATTATATGGAAGCGTCTCATCACTATATCCGCTTCTTGAGTATACTATCAAAAAGAATGCAACAATGCCTACTATGGCTACAAACAATGGCAGCATCGCGTGTGTTTGTATATAAACATATATAAAGAAAGAGAAGAGTAACACAGATGAGAATATACTAAATCCTGCGGATCTTCTAGATCCTATTACCATAACTAAACCCGCTATAAAGCTAAGTAATGAAATTATAAATTCAAATATTGTGTTTACATATAATATCTTAGGGGCGTTTATAAATTGCTGCACGCCTACATTATTTATGTAACTGAGCATGTTTATTAGTGTGGAATTATTTAGGTATATAACTATTATTATAGGTATAAATAGAAGCATTCCTGCGAGTAATGCAGCAGAGAGATTATATCCTTTATTATACATCGTTGCCGCATAATTTATGTCCTCAAGGCAATAATATCTTCCCGATTGTTCAATAAGGTCCTCAAAACAGAAGGGCCTGCGGCAATAATCACATATGGCATATGCATCTCTCCACGAATGCCAAACACAGAATAGCCCCTTTGCGGCTTTTCTGCTCTCCTTTTCGGTGTCTATATGTTTTTTATGTGATTTACCAAGTATCTCAGTTGCCTCATATTCGCTGCCTAATTGGTCTACAATCGCATTTTTTACCTCTTCGGTGCTCTCCTTTTCTGTCACATAACTAAGGGCCACATTATTCTTCATTTTTTTAAGGCTCTCGCTCTCATTTTTTTTGACAGTTTTTCCAGAGTCTTCTTTGACTTTATCAGCCTGCTTCCCTTTATCCTTATTCAATCGCTCTTTGAATATGATTAGGTCATTGTCAGGCTCTATAGTC
>JAJZJI010000160.1 GCA_021828345.1 Microcaldota archaeon | reverse complement strand
TTTGAAAATCTTACTGTAGCATTTAAAAATATATTGAGGGAAATGAAAATTGCAGCAGAAAAAAGATTTACAACTTCCGGTAATATTCATATCCGTAGATATCTATCAGCGAGAAATACTAATGATCAACATGTATTTAATGCAAAGAAGATAGTTACACTTGATCATTCAAAATGGCTTTTCGTAATTGATATTTCAGGAAGCACATCTTCAATCGTAGATAAATATGGATTATCTGTATTGGAAGTTGAAAAGAGAATGATAGCAACATTTTCAGATGCATTAGAAAAGAAATGTGAATATGATGTTTTAGTATTTTCGGGGGATTTCCAGAGAGTATATAAGGGATCAGATAGAATGAAGATGTATGATACATTAGCGGATATACAATCAGATGGGGGTACATCATGGAGTGATAGATTGTACACATACTTGTATAATAAAGTAAAAGAGGATTACCATGTAGTGATATTTTCCGATGGGGGAATAAGTGTGGATGTACCCGAAAAATTCCACTCATTCATAACTAAAGGAAAGTATAAGCCATTCATATTCTTGGTTGGTGGGTATTACGGAATAAACGGAATTAACTTGGTAAAAAACGAAGATTACGTTGATGTAGGTACATCTATGGATAGCACCATAATATCATATCTAAAACGTGTAGTTAGTTTATACAGGTGATAAAACGATAGTACAATTATATGGCGATGATGAATTCGATGTGGAGGTAACAGATGATGCACGGGTAGAGGATATCAAAAGGGAGATTGAGAAGTATAATGGAATGAAAGCGGAGTTGTACCACAAAGCTCGTAAACTCCCCAATATTTTAATGGTAAGGGATTTGGGGGAAAATGTTTTAATAGAGATGAGGTATACATGAAGATGGAAATCGAGATAAAAGTGATAGCGGGGGAATATAATATACATTGCGATGATTGCGGGTATTCCGTGGATGATATGAGCGATGATATGGTTAGGAAGCGATTTATAACACATATGCGAACAAAGCACGGGGTATCTAAACATTCCTTACTTTTTGTGGAGTATGTTGATAACCGCAAAATTATTTTTAAAACGAGGAGGTATCTGTAATGTTTAAAAGAAAATACTCGATAATATTGAGTGAGGATAATATAATAAGTAAAGCTAATGTTAGGAGCAAAATCAAAGAGGGTGAGTGGAAGATAACTATAGTTCCGGATAAATATGATTACACAGTAACGCGGGAGTATAATAACGGGGAGGAGATATTGAGTGATGTAAAGTTTGTAAGAACAATACCGATGATAGATCAGTTATTTGGGAGAGAGGTATTTGAGATAGCACAAAGTAAGATGGAACAAGAACAGATGAAGTAATATGAAAATTAAATACGATGAGATTGCATTACAACAGTATAATTTTATTAATATCGTAGAAGATATGTTAGCTCCTATTGTGAGAGAAATAAATGATAATAGTGATTATATTTCAAAGGTAACGATAATTAGTGTTGCTTTAAATAATATATTTAGGGATAGAGCGCATTTTATGTATGTAGATGATCTTGGTGGATATAGATTTACTTTAAATGGAGTTGATGAAACATTAACCGAGCATTATTTATTTAAGTTTAAAAATTATTTTACATCTAATGAGCGACTTATTCTTTCCCACGGTAATATTCATTTTACTGTATACTTATTATATAGGTGATGAAATTGAAACCGAAAATAGATAGTGTAGAAATTAAATATGGGGGTATATCTGATATTGAAGATATATTGTTTAAGCTGATAGATGAGTTAACGGAAACTTATTTTAGCGATGTTAGATTGGGATATCGGGGGAGAGGTAATCCAGTTCCTTTAGTATATAACGGGATTAAGATAACAGATAAAGAGATATCAACGTGGGGTGGCGGGGGTATAACGGGGTATGTTACCGAAGATGATGAGTTTTGTATTATATATGATATTCCAACGTGGATTAAATTGTATGGGTATTATCTATTTCATTATAGAGAGTTATCAGATGATCATTTAATGGGATTATATAGGAGGGGGTAATGTGAAACCGAAGATTGATAGTATACAAGTTAAATATTATTATAGTAGCGATTTTCTATTAGAAAATAAATTAATAAATTTAGTAGATGATTTGGCACATATTTATTTTATAACTAAATTACCCGCATATATTAATTATGATAGTGTTGTTTATAATTATAAAGAGTTTAATTTAATTTATGATAAATCAATAGAATTTGTTAAGGGGTATGATAGTGTAGATGGATATGGTTCTGATAATGATATGTATTTTATTTTTCCCAATATTTATAAGGGAGATAAGGTATTTGGGTATCATCTTATTTATCAGGTTAGTATAGCTAAAAATCAGATGGCGGCATTATTCAAGAGGGATTAAAACGAAAGTAAATATAACTGATGTAGGTTTAAGGCGTGATCCTACCGTTGATAATGAAGATAATATAATGATGGATGTATTAGATGATATATTTAGATTTGATGCATCTCATGAAGATACGCCATATATTATTGTTAGTATTCAATTAAATAGTTACTTAAATAAAACTTACAAAAATTTGTTTAAATTTATTGCGTGCGATAATCGTGAAAATATAACTCATTTATTTGATATCTATATAACTAGTGATAATAAATATTTTATATTATATCGTACACCCGCAACCTTTAAAAAGAATGGTTATATTTGTATTTATCAAAAAGAAGTTATGCAGAAATATTCTATTTTATTATATAAGCGGGTGGAGTAATGAATATAAAAATAGATGAGGTATCATTGAAATTTAGTAAGGTGGCATTAGAAAGGATATTGATTGATATAGTAGATATCATT
>JAJZJI010000159.1 GCA_021828345.1 Microcaldota archaeon | reverse complement strand
TCTAGTAATTATCCGATACCCGCTTGGGAGGGATACTCTGTACCACATATATATCAGTGGACGGGCAAACCTAATGAGCCTTTATATTATATATCCTCACTAAATCAATTCAATAGCGTTAATACACTATTGAATAGTGGGCAATCTGTGCCTAATAGTATAGCACAGCAATACACAGAGGGATAATATTTAAAAAAGTGGTATAATGGCTAATAACTATGAGAAAGAAATCTTAAACTCTCTTAATAATATAGAGCAAGGCGTGTTTACGGGGGCTAATAATATGATAGCAAAAAATAAGAATATATTAGATAATGCGAGAATAAGCAATAAATTCAATATCTCAATACCCTATACTCAAACCACAGCATCAAACACGCCAATATATACGTTTCAAGGAAATAATAAGGGCAATACAATATATTCTATGGCTTTCAATTACGATATAACCAATACACAACCTAATTATTCATTCTTATATACAATAGACGGGGTGGACATAGATAGCGGAACGCCAAACTCTAATGATTATACATTACTCCCCGCAAGTGGCGGTTATAATCCGATACCAGAGGGTATTGGGATACCATTAGGGGCTAATGGCACTATAAAGATATATTCATATATGAGTGGGTCTACATCAACTAATGGCTCTATAAGTATATCCATATTATCAGAGGTCTTATAATGGGCATATTTAATCCGTCATCTATGCAAGGACAAGGCAGTATATCAATTAATTCCTCTAATGTTCAAAGTGGACAAGGTTTAATTTATAAAAATGGCTCATTCACAAATAGCTCTATGTTGCCAGATTATAAAGGTGGTTATACTCTATGGACAGGGTGCAATTATGACCAAAAATTATATAAAGTAGATTTAAATACCAATAGTATCATAGGAAGTTTTGATTTACCATTAAATCAAGGAGCCCAATTCATATGTTTTAATCCTTCACAAACAGAATTATGGATACCTTGCAGTATTCCGTCTAATGTGGGTAATAATACTAATGGAGTTTTAGTAGTTTTTGATTTAAGAAGTGAATCAATAACACATCAAATAACAATGGGAATAAATGCTATGTGTTGTACAATAACACCTAATGGTAAAAAGGCTTATGTTTCAATATTAGGAAATTCTTCAAGCGGATATGCAGGTTCAGAAATAACAGTAGTGGACACCGCTACATTTTCAATAATTAAAAATATAACAAATCCTAATATTATAGCACCTTTAAATACGTGTTGCAGTTTAGATGGTAGATATTTATATGTGGGGTCATATTTAACCTCGCAAGAAACAATATCAATAATAGATACATCAACAGATGAGATAATAAACACAATTACTTTAAGCTCAATTTATGGCAATCAGAACGGGGCACAAAGCTTTACAGCTACTCCCGATGGTAAATATATCTTAATAGCTACATTTAGCGGATTTTTATATTGGTTAAACGTGTCTACACAGCTTTTAGAGGTGGGTCTACCCGTAGTTTCAAATCCTTATCAGCCGATTTTATCACCGGATGGACATTATTGCATATTGCAAGGACAAGGAAGCACATCAACAACAAATGAATTAATGGTAATAGATGTAATCAAAAAAACTTATGTCGGAACAACAATATCATCTAATTTAACAGGTTTGGCAGGGGGTTGTTTTAGTCCGGACGGAACTAAAATTTATATTAGCGTATTTGGTAATGATGGAGCGTCGCAAAGTCAAATAATAATTATAGATGCATCAAAGTTCCCTAACTTTACACCAACATCAACACCAGAGATAATAGGAACGATATTAATGCCTAACTTTATATCGGGTCCGGTTAATTGTATAATTCAGAATAACAGTTATATAGTAGAACAAGCAAATTTAACTTATATAGAACCTCAATATAACCGACAATTTACACAAGATTTAACAGCTCAAACAACAACAAGCACATCTCCAATATCTATTGCGAGTATTTCTATAACACCATTACAAACAAATCCTATATTAATATCAGCAATAATAAGAGGGTCTAATAATACATTAAATGACGGAATAGTTGTAAGTCTTTATTCTGGAGCTGCAAGCGGAGCACTCACCACATTATTAGATAGTGAAACATATACACAAGAAGGAATTTCAAGTAATGAACATACATTTAATTTATATTATCAAGCATCGCAATCGCAAGGTACACAAACCTATTATTCAATAGCAATAAATTCTGTGAGTGGTGGCACAGCATCAGCTAAAATTGTTAAATTCGCAGTTGCGGAATACCCAGATAAGCCATGAGATAAATAAGAACTATTATATGTGGTAAGAAATATGACAATATTCAGTCCTACGGAATATCCGCCGGATAACGTTAGTATTGTTAATACTAATATCGGATTATCTACGACGGGGGTTATATTAATAGGCAATTCAGGATTTTATGAATATTTTAAAATAAATCAAACAACAACGTGGGTTATATCAGATACGGGATTATCATTTAATTTAATATATCAAAGTTATGATAGTCAATCAAGTGGCAATTCTACATTCGCAATTTTAGATTATAACGGGGTTATTGTTTTTGAAACTATTACGGGCTTAGGGTCATCTCACGGATATTGTAAAACTTTAAACAATATATTAGATAATGGTTCAGGATTATTACAACCAATAGCATTTAAAATGATAGCAAATGCAAATAATGGTTATGTTTTAACATCAGATGCAAGTGGTAATGGTACGTGGCAACCAATTACTACAAATAATTCTTATGCTATAAGTATGCAAACATCTACAAATGTATCAACATCAATATCTTTATTAATAACGCCAAATGTAACGGGTAATATTTATGTTATTGCTAATGCAAGTGCAC
>JAJZJI010000158.1 GCA_021828345.1 Microcaldota archaeon | reverse complement strand
CAAATTATTGTAAGACAGATATCCTATATAATATGAACCAACATCTTCATAAAGTATTAATTTATTAGGGAGATTAGAAACGTTTAAAGATGAAATTATATCTTTATAGTAATTATCATTTTGATATGTATTCAATAAGGTATTTTTATAAGAAGGAGATAAATAGGTAGCTAAATTACTACTATTTTTTTCTAGGGAAGAATAAAATGTATTAATAAACTCTACTTTAGTTTCTGGTTTAGGTTTTTGTACAGTAGCGGATATAACAGATTTAACATGTCTTACATAATAGTTGTTATAAAGCCATTTATAACTAAATTTAAAAATTACCAAAATAAATACCACACCCAATAATAAGAGTGAAATGGATTCTATAAAAAATGAAAATTCTCTGGAATTTTTAATAACTTTATTCATCATAACAAAAAATATTATACACTTTTGTTATGGCGGTTGCGAACGGATTCGAACCGTCGATCTTCTCCGTGACAGGGAGACATGTTAGTCCACTACACCACGCAACCATATAAGTTTGCAATGAATTATTACACGAGATTGCAATTAAATCAAGGAAATTATCTACTAATATAGTAGATAGGGAACCCTGTATTATTAATTGTTTTCAAAAAGTTTACATTAATAAAATAATATGTACCACCATTTTTAGCCACATAATAATTTGCCATCATATCATCTGGAGAAGAAAATGATATTTGAAGTTTATTAACATTATTTTGAATTTTATTGTATATATCAGACAACGGAGTACATTTAGTAGATGAGGAAGGATCAGCAGGATAACATTCAGGGACACTTCCCTTAACATTGCCTATACTAATATTTTTAGTACCTGAAATATTTGCAATACTTAAAGATTGGTATGAAGAGGTATTAAAATATCCATTTTCAATAGCCTGAATATTCTGTTTAATCTCTTCATCTATAGAAAGATTATATATGCCCTGAGCGGAGGTAATGGGTTTGGTAACATTATACTTCACAATATTACCTGACGATAGGATAATATGAAGAAAAATAAACAGGGCAGCTAAAAAATATATAATTATAATAATTAGTAAATATTTTTTTTGCATTATCCAGAAGCAGAACTTCCAAGAGAAACAAATTTCTTTGGAAGAGTAACTGCAAATTTAGAATTAAATTGACTCATAGCAGCCTGAAGAGTAAAAGTAGAGCTTGCATTAGTACCTAATTTAAATGTAGTTGATTCTTGATAAATTCTATTATCAGCAATACCTATCCATTCATTCAACTTAATATCACCTGAGCTTCCAACAGTTGAAATAGGACCATAAGACTGTTCAAATGCTTTGACCAAATTAACACTACTCAAATCTGATAAAGGTACAGTTATTGTATATTCAGTAACTGGAGTACCATTCACAATTGAATTCCCATCATCTTTTATACTACTACTGGATGAAGATAATATTTTATTCTGGTCAAGTAAGAAATTCCAAGGATTACTTACAGCATTACCTACTTCTATCCACTCACCAGTTTTAATACCAGAATTCAAAATTGAAGGAACTTGAGAAAAATTTAAAAATATTTTTTTCCCACTTTGTAACGATTTCCAGGTCATAAGTAAACTTGTGTTAGAACTGACAACTTTGTGTGAAAAATTTGCAGATACCTGTACTAAGTTTTTATTTGCAACACTCTCCTGACCATTAAAGGAATCCTGAGTAGATAAACCTCCTCCTGCAGAATAATTCATATTTCCAGTAAAAGAATAAGAAGATATTGCATCCTCAGCAGAAATAACTTTTGAAAATACATTTTGCGAAGATCTATCCAAGTGGTTCAAAATAGGAACTTTATCTATTACCTTTGATATCCCTGGGTAGTAAATTCCATAATTATATATAGAAAAAAGAAATCCTACTACAACAATAAAAACTAGAACAATGACACTAGCCCATATAACTTTTGGCCTTCTCATTGGATCGGCAAAAGCAGAACTTTGATAAACTCTGGAAAATAAATTTTCTTTTTTTTCAACAGGCATTTCAATATTTTCTACTTCAGAAACGCTATTTTCTTGATCATTTTGATTTTTCTTTGCTCTTGCCATAATAGGATAATATGATATCTAAATAATAGATCCGTGTCAAATAAATACTGGTAATTTTATGTTAAAATATCAATTTATGAAAGAGGGAGAATTTAAAATTCAATCAGAATTTAGCCCATCAGGAGGACAACCACAAGCGATTGAAACATTAACAAATGGAGTAATGATGGGGGCCAGGGATCAAACACTAATGGGAGTTACAGGATCTGGAAAAACATTTGTTATATCAAATGTTATCGCAAACATACAAAAACCTACGCTTGTAATAGCACACAATAAAACACTTGCGGCACAACTTGCAAGTGAATTTAGATCATTTTTTCCCAATAATGCTGTGGCATACTTTGTATCTTATTATGACTATTATCAACCTGAGGCATATATTCCTACCACAGATATATATATAGAAAAAGAGACTCAAATTAATGAAGAGATAGAAAAATACAGAAATAGTGCAACACAATATTTACTCTCTAGAAAAGATGTCATCATTGTGTCGTCAGTATCTTGTATATATGGACTTGGAGACCCAAGTGAATACGAAGGAATGGCAATACAAATAAAGAAGGGGACTACCATTAGCAGAAAAGATTTTATATTAAAATTAGGGGAAATTCAGTATGTCAGAAATGATATCGAATATGAAAGAGGAACATTTCGAGTCAAGGGAGATATTATTGAAATATTTCCTGCATACATGGACACAACTGTACGCATAGAACTATTTAATGATTTGGTAGAAACAATCAGGGAGATAAACCCATTTAATGGGAAGACAATAAGTA
>JAJZJI010000157.1:348-2912 GCA_021828345.1 Microcaldota archaeon | reverse complement strand
GATACAACAAATCTTACTGATGGGGAGTATACTTACTCCATACCAGACTCATTTAACAATAACTATATAACCATATATTACAACTCATCATGGTCAATAAATTACGCATCCTATGGATTCTCATTAGGAATACAAGCAACATCATCAGGTAAAATGCCTTATCTTACCTTTTCAGGAATAAAAGGAATTGGCACACTTACAATGACATTTACAGAGCCATTAGTCATAGGACAACCGTTAGGAACAATGTCTCTTGGAGTGTTGCCAAGTATAGCCATAGATGGTAACGGGTTCTTTGAATTGCCCAATGATTTGTTACATTGGACTGCTAATGGAATACCAATAGATCCATCTGGATTCTCTGTCGTAGTTGGCAAGCCAGTTTTATTGAAAGCGTTCTCTGGAGCTGGAGTTGTTGTTTATTCAACAACTTATACACCAACAGAAGAAGTAACTTTCCTACAAACATACGTAAATATCACAGAATTTCAATTTAATAACCTTAATAGCACCGATGAAGTTGATATTCAAGCTATCTCTAATAATGTTACCCAAAATATCGCTTTAGTCGGTCCTTATGGCACAGGAGCATCATCACAGACGGTTTACTTGCCATCTGGCAATTACACTTTTAAATATACAGAGCTAAATTATACCAGTGGACAAGTTGCTTCAGGCACATCTACATCAACAGCTCCTCTTACAAATTACGATGGCGAGTATTGGGTAACTCTCTCTGGACTAACAATTTACCAATTAGGAAATCAACTTAAATATACTAATTCATCTATTCAAAAGTCTATTCAATCTCTATCTGTTATTATAGCTATTAACGACTCGGCAATAAAGAATTTAACTCTGGGTATAGACCTTAATTTGTCAGCTACAAACTCTTCAATTCAAAATGTTTTGGAAAAAATTTTAATTTCCGACAAATTTATTAACGATACTATATTTAATGTAAACTACTCACTGCAAGCGAGATTTAATACTATAAATGATATAATAAATTCATTTCAGAGTAATATAACAATTTTAGATACATATATAAATGATACAGTGAATACAATAGATAAGATAATTACAAATGTAAATACTAATTTAACGACAGCGAATAGCATAATAGGAGAGATAAAGGTAATAGATACAACGAATTTTACCGCATTAAACAGCACGGTCAAAAACAATTATTTAAAATTGTTAGCTTCTCAAAATTTCATAAACTCTACAATTTTAGCCACAAATAGTAATATTACCATATTTTATAAATATCAAAATAATTTAATAAATACAACGACAAGCAATATTGTAGTAACTCAAGAATTAATGAATGATACCATAAATTACATTAAAAGTTTAGAAACAAAAGTTAATCAAAATCTTACACTTGCAAATGCCACTATAGGAGAGATAAAATTTATAGCTTCTCAAAATTTCACAGCATTAAATAGCACAATAAAAAATAATTTTGTGACAGTGATCTCAAACCAAAAATTTGAGAATGATGTTCTTGGAGCAGTAAATAATAACGTTACGGCTTTTTACAATTATCAAAAAGACTTGATAAATTCTACTTCTAACAATATACTTGTCAAAGAAGCAATATTAAATAGCACAGCTAATATAATTAACACTAATTTAACATTTGACTATAAAACATTAAATTCAATAATAGGAACGAACAATTTAAATGTAAGTCAGAATATTATATTTTCAAAAAATCTAATTAACACGAATAATTTAATATATAAAACGCAATTAGCACTAAATGATTATATAATGTCAGGAGGAACAGGAGTGATAACGTTAGGCTCTGGCACAACTGTTCCAGCATACCAGAATATCCTCGATCCCTATGAGACAAACACATTTATAACTTACTCTAATTTAACGACCAATCAAACTACAATATGGTTTGGAAATCCTATAAATTCAACATATACTAATGTTATAGTCACAGATAATCCAACAATAGCGATATACTTTAACAGCTCGTATACTGGACAGCTAAACTTAACATATTACAATACAACATACGGCTTGACTAAAGTCAAGGAGTTCTATTATAATTTAACTTCAGCATCATATTTTCCATTATCATTAAATAAGCAATATCTCGAAAACAATTATATGATAGAAATACAATTGAATAAAACATCATTTAAAACTGGAGGTTCGATACAAAGCGAAATACAATGGGGAGGACAGATAGCAGATGTTTGGACTTTAAACAACGGCACACATACATATAGCTTAACCATGAATTTGCCAGGTGATGCAGGGTATTACGGCACAGTAGATATAAAAACACTACACGGTGCGTTTATGAATACAACAAGCCAAATAGAGACCATAACTCAAGGATTTCCAAATGGTGTTACTCCAGCTCCATCAGATGTAAAAATTAAGGACAGCTACACAGGTTTATACATGACTCTTGGAAGCGAGTATCAAGTAAGTTCAAATGGAATTTACTTCCAGAGGCTAAACTACACAGCAGATACGTATTACATAAGCTTCGTTGTTACATCAAATATCACGACAGGGCAAGATATTACTATACC
>JAJZJI010000157.1:0-338 GCA_021828345.1 Microcaldota archaeon | reverse complement strand
TGGGCTCGCAATCGCAACAATCGTTAAACGGACAATTATATGATTATAGACAAGGAACTTATACAAATAGCAACAACCAAAAGATGATTGCTAATTTAATACTTAATCTTCCAAATAGCGAGATACCAACAAATGTTTTTGTAATTGTAGTTGATGGATCATCGCAAATTGTAATATCTAACACATCTATAGGCGTGATAGGTTCGACAATACAAGTCTCGGGTGTTTCAATACCAGCAGGAAGCACAATAACAGTAGAGGTATATTATAATGTAAAAACTATATCGTCAACAAACTTTTTGTTTAAGCCAATTCCGTCTTTGTTAAATATAAATATG
>JAJZJI010000156.1 GCA_021828345.1 Microcaldota archaeon | reverse complement strand
TATGAGCTCCTTTCCAAAGCGCTCAGTTATAGTGTTGTTATCTATAAGTTCAATAAACTCTATAAACCTATCAACAGTTACCTTTGAATTAGATATACGCTCAGATCTCCAATTAAGGCTTTTTAGAAGATAATTTATCATCCATTTACTTATTTCTTTTGGTTTATTCAACTTTTTAATGCAGCTCTCAAAAAAGTCTGCAAAATCACGCCCAGTGTAGACTATAACGTTCGCATCATATTGGTCGATATTATACTGCTCAGCTATGCGCTGCGCCCTCTTTTCGGGTAATTCTGGCATGCCTTTTTTTATTTCTTCAACCCATTTTTTATCTATGTTAATTAATGGCAGATCTGGATCAAATATATACCCATAATCCTCTTCATACTCCTTCTTTCTCATTGCTGTTGTCATTTTTGTTGTCTCATCAAAATGACGCGTCTCTCGTTCTATTTTTTTATTCATCCTGCTCATGCCCTTTTGCCTTATTTCCTCGTAGCTAAGAGCCTTTTCAACATTTTCAAATCCTGTTATATTCTTTATCTCAACGCGCTCTCCATCGGAAGAGATGTTTGCATCAACTCTAATAGATGCTTCTTTTGAAGGATCATAAATGCCTAAATAATCAAGAATTGATGAGATCTTCTCAAGCAGTAATCGCGCTTCTTTTGGTGATTTTATGTCAGGTTCTGTAACTAATTCGGCAAGTGGAGCGCCAGCCCTGTTGTAATCTATTAAAACATATTTTGTGGTTGAAATGCTGCCATTTGCATAAACAATACGTGCGGGGTCCTCTTCTAAATGGATTCGCCTTATTTTTATTTCATTATCATTTATGCGTATACTACCGTTTGTGGCTATTGGTATCTCATATTGGGTTATCTGGAAATTTTTAGACATATCTGGGTAAAAATAGGTCTTTCGTGAGAAGTATGATTCTTCTGATATATTGCAATTAAATGCAAGGCCCATCTTTATAAGATATTCAACGGCGCTTTTATTTAAAAGCGGCTTATATCCTGGCAATCCTAAGCATATAGGGCATGTCTCTTTATTTGGCTCTTTTTCTTGGGAATTAGTGCTGCAGCTACAGAATAATTTACTTTTCGTATTTAGTCTGCAGTGGATCTCAAGCCCAATCTTAGTTGCCATTTAAATTCCTCTCAGCTACTGCTGCTATCTTTATTATTTTGGATTCATTATAATGATCGCCAATTATCTGCATGCCAATGGGCATTGATTGAACGGTGCCTATAGGCAATGATATTGTTGGAATGCCAGACATATTAGGTCCTATTGTAAGCTTATCCATATTATAATTTTCAAGTGGAGTTAATTTTTCAATCTCATCAAAACGAGGTGCGATAATTGGCATTGAAGGCGCAACTAAAGCGTCAAGATTTTTGAAGCGCTCTTTAAACTCGTCTATTATGAGCCTTCTGACTTTCAATGCTTTCATATAATATGCGTCTCTAAATCCTGCAGCTCTTGCGTATGTTCCTAATATGATGCGACGCTTTGCCTCACGTCCAAAACCCTTCTCGCGTATATCTGAGAAGTACTCTGAGAAGCTTCCATCCACATAATTTTGCATTCCATAACGTAATCCAGAATATTTGGCAAGATTTGTGGAGGCCTCGCTCATAGCTATTAAATAATAGCTTGGCAGTGCATATGGTGTTAGCTTTAATGAAATCTCGCTAATTATGGCGCCATCGCTCTCAAGCTTATTAACATTCTCCATAATAGCTTTTGTTATTCTGCTATCAATATTATCAAAATATTCTTTTGGTATTCCAATGCGCATGCCATTTATGCTATTTGCTTTTGCGTACTCCTCAAAATTTTCGTCCTTTACATTACTGCTTGTAGTATCTTTAGGGTCATATCCTGATATATGTGTTAAGCCCAATGCTGCATCATATACATTCTTTGCAATAACGCCTATCTTGTCCATACTATTTGAATAATCAATAAGTCCATATCTAGAAACCCTACCATAAGTTGGCGTAATACCAACAGTTCCTGTAAATGCCGCTGGAGCTGTTATACTGCCTCCTGTAGATTCTGCTATTGCAATATGTGGAAAATCTGCAGCCGCGCTTATGCATCCTGCGCCTCCAGAGCTGCCACCGCAGCTTCTATTTGGATCATGCGGGTTTCTAGGAATCTCATATGCGCAATTTGTGGAGAAGGTGCCAAAGCCAAATTCATCCTGGGCGGTCTTTCCAATAATTACCCCGCCACTCTCCTTTATTTTTTTAACAGACGTTGCATCAAATGGCGGTATGTAATTATCAAGTATTTTTGAGCCTGCTGTAGTTCTAATGCCCGCTGTGCAAATACAATCCTTTATTGATATAGGAAGTCCATAGAGTGCGCCATGTTTTTTTGGTAATGTTGGTTTATCAACTATTGTAATAAAAGGTGCATACTTTTTTTGTATAATGGCCAATTTTTCATTTATTGTTTCATAAAATTCAGCAATATCTATATTACCCTTTATACTATCTGATACAAAATCGGCTGCACTAAGATTTTTTGTTATTAATTGCAACACCCTTAAAGAATTTTTGGACCTACAATATAGCCCTTCTCATTTCTTTTTGAATTTGAGAGCGGTTCCCATACCGTTTCATTTATAATATCCTCTCGCCATACATTGCTAACCTTATTTGGATGATAAGCGGGTGCAATACCTTTTGTATCAACCTTATTTATTATGTCAAATGCGCTTAATATCTCTGTAAGCTCTTTTGAGAATAATAGCTTTTCCTCATCCGTCAAATTAAGCTTTGCTACATCACATAATCTGTTGATTAACTCTATGTCTACTTTCGAATAATCGCTCATACAATAGTTATATGCGAGAAAGCTTTTATTCTTAACTATGTATATCCCGTCGGGGTGATTCGAACACCCAACCTGCCGGTTTCTGCCATTT
>JAJZJI010000155.1 GCA_021828345.1 Microcaldota archaeon | reverse complement strand
TGGAAGGGAATTAAATTAATTAACCCTTGGTGGTAATAAAATATTTATTATTAAATATATTAATAATTAAAGCACACTTTTATAATTAAATGTATGTCTATGCTCTACATATTTATGGACGTGGAGTAAATTTCCTTTCTGAGCTGATAAATAAGAAGTATAGCTGTCTAACCCTCTTGTCCATTCAATTGGGTCATTAAATGGAATGCTTAATTGCTTTTCTTTAGAAATTTTTATAAAGCCAAATGTTGAGCCCTGTGTAAATTCAGGCGGCTTTAAATAATCATAAAATAAAATATTGTCTGCTAATATTCCTTTCTTCCAATTTAATTCTAAAGTTTTATAGCTCCAAGCAGATGTGCGTTTATTTTGAAGTTTTAAATCTGTATTATATAAAAATACGCAGTCTTTATATTTGCAGTTTATTAGCTCATTTAATTGCTCTTTAGTAGGCAGAATATCGTGCTCTTGGATTAATATATCATCCTTGCCCCAATACTTACTTAATGCTTTCCAATAAGAGTATTTATCTTTCATAGGAGTTTCCTCAAATATGAAATCATTATTATAAGCAAATTCTCTACAAGGCAAAAATATATCTTTAATAGCAGTTACGTGCCAATATTCAAAGTATGGATAAATTTTTATCATATCCTTACTCTTTCTTTTTAGCTTCTCTTTCTTCTAATTCACTCATTAACCTTGCTCTTCTTTCAAATAATTGCTTAACTTCTTCTTTGTTAAATTTATCTCCTTTATTTAATCTATTTCCAATACTATCTAGTTCTGCTCTTATATTACCTTCTTCCATATTGCTTGGATTACTTTCACTATAAGTATATTCTTTTATTTCCTTATCTGTTTGCTTATCTATTTTATCTTCCTTTGCTTTAGGCATATCTATAATTTTCTCAAGTGGAAGCTCACATATTTTCTTTGCTTCAAGTAAAGCATTTTTAATCATTTCTAATTTTATTAAATCTTTATCTTTTACAAATGGGCTTAAAGAATATACTTTAGATGCCATTTTATGTGTGTCTGTAATTACTTTATTTATGTCTTGTGCTATTGTCTTATAATTTGTTGCCATATCATTATATATTGCTTATTATTTAAATACTTTAACTAATAAAAATAATACAAAATTAAAATAAGGTATATTGTCTAAAATAACTTTATGCCTGAAATAAATTTGAGAAGTTTTCCTTATTAATTCTTTTATTATCATATCAATCTTTGGGCTTGAACCAATTCATTACGATTTCTTTTAAATCCTTTACTTCTTGCTTTAGCTTTCCTGTGTCATAAGCAGTCTTTGCTATCATTCCAACGCCTACTATAAGCATACTTAATTCTGTTATGTTTATGATTAAATCGTATCCCATATTTTAAATATGTGTTAAGCTATTCCAAATATCGCCGGCTGTATTATCAACTATACTAACTCCTTTTCCTACAATAGTATGGCTGGCGTTATAAGCTTTATTTATATAATTTAATTTAGCACCTATCATTTGTGCTCCTTGTTTATCTGTTATCTTTCCGGCTCCTTCTTCTAAATCTATCTTTTTGCTATAAGCTGTAAAAGCTGAATCATATTTATTAGCATTTCCGGCTACATTAACAGGGAAGTCAAAATTGTATGTTGGAACTGAGACTTCGGTTGTGCCGTTAAATGATTTGCCAGTTATATATCCTGAACCTAAAGCTGTGTCTGCTATCCCAGCTGGTAATTGGGAAGATAAAGGAGATAGCAATTCTGAAGCAGTTGATAAGCCGCTTACTTGTGAAGTCGGAAGTGATACCCAAGTAGGCACTCCTAATACTCCACGGCTGACTTTATTATTAGTTGCTTTGCTTTTAGCATAAGCACCCATAGCTGTAAATAAGTCTGCATTTGTTACTCCTATTCCGCTGGAATTAATTGTGCTTCCAGATTGTGTTAAGCTGGATATATTGTCTGCTGTGTAATTGCTGACTGATTGATTTAAAATAGGATTATTGCCTAAATAATCTCCGCTATAATCATATGTATCTGTTTGCCCTAAAGATACTGGAGCTGATTGAATTGAATTTAATAATGCTTGTCCATTTGGTCCTAATGCTCTTTTCTTAGGAGTAATTCCAGGCGGTAAAGGATTTTCTCCAGGGAAGGAATAATAACTTCCAGGAATAGTATCTGCTGATTTTGTTATGTTATTATTTATTTGGCTACCATTACCTATTAAGTCAGTCTCTAATCCACCTAAAGCTCCTGCTAATCCACCTAATATATTGCTACCACTTAAATATTTATATAAAAAATAAATACCTACACCTACTCCTACTGCTATAACAATTTCTGCAATTGTCTTTGCTTTCATATTTTAAAATCCGCTAAATGTTACTGTTATGACTAATGGATAAGCTGAATTGTATGTTATTGCTGTAAATGAGCCATCTGCTACTGCTATTCTATCTATTAAATCATCTCCACCACTTGCTTCTAAAACTAATCCAATTTCTCCTATTGTACTTCCATTTGCTATAAATCCTGCGTCAAATGTTGCTGATATTGAAGCATTACTCCAATAATTTGTAGTAGATGCTGTTATCCTATTCGGCACTGTTGTGTCTGCTGTTGTTGAATATGGAGATGCTAAAGCATAAGTTGCTAATGTTGTTTTAGTTGTTGTGTCACTACCAACTTGCATATATGTTGTAGCAGTAACAGTTGCATAAAGATAAGCATACCCCGACATACATGGATAAGCTATAGCACTTCCAGTTGTATCTAAAACTCCGCTTGCAGGACTGCTAGCCGAGTCCCAGCCAGTGCCATTATTACTAAATATTGTTTGAAGCATATCATAAAAATTAGTCGTGGCAAATCCATTACCTTCTCCTACTTTTATTAGTCCTTTTCCTTCTTTAGAATGGTCTTCGTATATTTCATAATATATACCGCG
>JAJZJI010000154.1 GCA_021828345.1 Microcaldota archaeon | reverse complement strand
ATAAGAGCCAAGTATCAAAACAATAAATAGAATAAAAATTAAAAATGCTGTTGATTTTTTCATATCTTTATTCCTTACCTTTACCGGCATTTTTGCGTGATTCTGAATAAACAAATATCACCAATGCTGATACTATTATAACAGCAACATAAAGATAATATTTATCTAAAAAGTTTGACGCTGACGTTAAAAAGCCATTCGTATTAGGTGCACCGACATTAACAGTTTGAGGCAATACGTAAGTAATCTGTTCAGGCTCTAAAGTATAAGAAGTTATGTTTTTACCGGCTAATTGTAGATTGATAACATAGATAGAAGCATCTACATAAAGCAATGTGCCGTTTTGGCTTCCATTCAGAATCAACACCGGGTAAATTTCACCGGTTAAGTTTGTTGTTTGACCTTTTACGAAATGCAATTTATTAGTATATGTTTGTATGAAGAAATCAGTATTATCAATATGTGTTATTGTGCCTGAATTGTTATATGTGAGATTTCCGTATATCGTCAAAAATCCATTAACAAACATTGATTGATTAACATACTTTGTAAAGTTTTTGCCATTAAATAGATAAGGATTATGAAAAGTATTGTTAAGGTCATTCAAGTATGATATATACATTTCATCTAATTCACACGCATTAAATGTGCCGTTTAACATAGATGACGGCACAACATCGCTTGGAAATGGTATTATCTGATTTGCCGGTAATTGATTGATATTTGTATATCCAAGACTATGCAATGTGTTAAAATATGAATTTGCCGCCGCAAAAGTATTGTTTAAATTAGACGATAAAGAAGCATAATAATTTTGCATACCTGAAAATTGGACATCTGCACAAAAATCACTATATGTGCCGGGTTTTTGACCGTTATAAGCGCTTGGATTTTGACACACAATATTAGAAGAATCATATAAAGTGACGCCCATTGAACTGAAAAACGAAGTATTAACAAAAATCTGATTAGGTCTTATTGCCAGTTTATATCCTCCCGGTGATACAATATAACCGGTTAAACCTGTTGATAAAGTGGTATCGATTGCACCTGACGGTAAAACCTGAATACCTGTTGTTAATAGATTAGAAGATACAGAATTTATTTTATAAAATCCGTATGGTATAGAAGAAGAGTTAAGCGGTAAAACGGCGTTCGATGATATGTTATATGTTTTTCCGGTATAGAAATTACTGACATTAAGATACGCTAATCCTAATTCAAATTTAAAGATAGTTGTTGATACGTTTTGCGGGTGAATAAATACATAATCACCTTTAGTTAATTGAGAGCCATATATCTCTAATCCATTCATTTTGAATTGACAGTTTGCTTCTGTATCACCTCTTGCATATCCATAAGTTTGCCCTACTTGGTCGGTAGTAAATCCATTATTTCCCGATATTGTGCCGTCATAAAATGTTTGCCATAGGACAGTATCAACCGGTGAAAATATGGAATTGCTAATATTATTAATAGTGGCGAATGTGCCCGATGCAAGACTGATATTAAACTGATTCAGAGAAGAATTAGGAAGAAAATAAGGAACTAATGCTTCTTGCTGTTGTGCGTTATAGTAGTAATCTTCCGTGAATAAAGATATAGTAGTATGTGCTTGATTAACATCGTTTATCATTTCTTGGTCAGTCAAATTTAGATAACTTGAAGCGAACTCATTCTCTATCATTTGCTGATTAGGAAAATAATAAGGCGATGAATTGACTTTATGTGTAATATCATATAGATAACCGGCTATCATTGCGCCAGCCGCCGCCCCCGCTATTGTGCCTATTGGCGAACCGGTTAATGAGCCTATAATACCGCCTGCGATTGCGCCAATACCGGTTATATACCATGGCACGCTTGCATAAACCGGCTCTGACACAATCAATGCGACAGCCAATAAACTTAATGTAATAACTAATGCCTTACGTTTTGACATTCTGAATTTTGATTTTTCCTGATAAACTGATTCCATTTTTAATCACCTTAAAAATTTGTAAGGGAATAAATTTACTCCCTCTTATTGTGTTCGTGTTTTGCAAGTATTACGATAACAATTATGACGGCAAGAATTAACATTAGTGCAATATAACTAAAGAAAAATCCATATCCGTCAAAGGCTATAAGTAAGCCGTTATGAGAATGCATACTTGAAATCACAATGAATGAAGTATAATTAACCTCACCTTTAGGAAATAGTGAATCATTGACTAAAAGGAAATTAACGTTTTTCGATGTATAATTATTCATTGTGATTATGAGATAAGGCAATGAAGAGCCAATAGAAAAATTACTTAAAGATGTAAGATTTGATACATTGCCGTATGCGAAATATATCCTCACTACTGTTTGAGAATTAAACTTATTCCAAGATACGTTAAACTGATTATTGCCGATGTAGTTAACATTAAAAGCCTCTAATACAGATGATACCGGCACATTACCGGTAAATTCATAAGTCAGAGCCGGAAATGTTGTTCCATTCTGTATAAGAATGTAATATGTGCCAATCTCTAAACCTGATATTTCCGTATAGTTTGCCGTTGTAAAAGATACATTCGTTGTTTTGTCAGTTATTGCACTTGACTGACTGTAAAAAACTTTGCCGGTTGTTTGTGAATTAAACAATTTCCAAGATACATTTAATTCATAATTTCCAACAAAAACGGCTTTACCTGATTCAGTTGATAAGGCTGTATTAGGCTCAATTTTTGCGTTATTATTTCCAACAATGGCTGTCATTCCCATTGACAAAACTACTATCAAAATCAGTAGTAATGTCAAAAATCCTATAAAATACTTATTTTTAGGCATACGTTATAGATAATGTGAATATCTATATAGATTTTTGCATTATATATATTTATGATAAAAGATAATATTTAAATACTTACTTGCTTTATGGCTGTTATGGTAATTAAAAAATTATCTGAAAAACTAAAGAATGGTGATATAAGCCGATTGGAAATAGGACAATTTTTGTA
>JAJZJI010000153.1 GCA_021828345.1 Microcaldota archaeon | reverse complement strand
TTTAATGCCTTCTATAGATGCGCCAAGCTCTTTTACGAACGAAACGCTATCTAGACCCTTTTTATATCTCTTATTTGTGTATATAGAGTTAAGAAATTTCTTCATAAATCCCTCAAACCATATGTAGCGCTCATTTGGAACAAATATGTTTCCTGACCTATTTACTCCATTTTTTCTAAGATATTTGCCATCAGCATCAAAAGAACCATGCAAAAAGGGGCCGTGGGTCTTTATTATATCCTCCTCAACCCCACCCGTTGTCGTTACAATAAAATGAACAAGCTTATTTTTAACCAAATATGTAATTATATCCCTAAGTCCGCTGGTTGTTATATTTGAAGTAAAACCCAAAAAAATTGTAGATTTTGACTTACACATCTCCTTAGTGAGCTTTATTGCTTTATTAAGATTTGTCGCTTGAAAACCCGTTTCTCCATAGGCATCAATGAAGGTATTGATGTTAAAAGGCTTATTAAAATCATATCCTTTTACGGCGCCATAGCCTATCTCTTTACTATGTTTGAATAGTGCTTTTTTTGGATCTATCTTACTTATTTAATCACTTTAATATATTTTTAGCGTATTACTATACTGATTAACATGAAAATTAATAATAATGTTATACTAATAACTGGAGGGGCGACAGGCATAGGATTCGCACTTGCTAGGACGCTATGTGAAAATAATAAAGTAATTATATGTGGAAGAAGGGAAAATAAATTAATTGAGGCTAAAAAGATTTTGCCTAAAATTAACGTCAAAAAATGTGATATAACATCAAAAACTGAACGTGATGAACTTCTAAAATATATATCAAATACTTTTGGAGGGCTCAATGTTCTGATAAATAATGCTGGAGTTCAAAAGCCTATAAATTTTGCTCTTGGCAATAATGAATTTGCAGATAAGGATTTTGAGATTGATATAAATTTCAAGGCGCAAGTATACATGATATCTACATTTATGCCACTGCTATTAAAAAGCGAAAATTCAAGCATAATAAATATCTCTTCTGGGCTGGCATTTGTACCGCTCTCAAACTTTCCGATTTATTGTGCGACAAAAGCAGCATTGCATTCTTTCTCAATATCTCTGAGACATCAACTACGCAAAACAAATATTAAAGTATTTGAAGTTATGCCACCATATGTTTATGATACAGAACTAAAAGATGGCAAAATCAACTTAGAAAAACCGCCATTTGGCATATCCTCAGAGGAATTTGCCAAAATCGTAATTAATGGCTTAACTAATGATAAATACGAAATTGGCCCAGGAGGCACAAACGATCTTTCAAATATAATAAAAGAAGATTTTTACAAACGATTTGATATGATGAATAAATAGTTATTTCCTGACGATTGATTTTATATCTGAAGAAAGCCTTATTATTTTTTTTAAATCATCGCTATTTAATGTATTATCTCTACTTTTAACATGCTGCTCTATCGCATCTAGCATCTCTATCCATTCATCAGATTCTTCTTTTATCAAATTTAAAACGGCCTGATCCTTTGATAACAACTCTAATAATTTTATCAATTTTTTGTTTTCAGCATCTTCGTCCCCTTTTAAAAGACGCGTCTTTAAATGATCCCGTATGGTGGTTATTTCTTCGGTAGATGCAGTTGATTTATTTATATTTATTACATTCTGTACGCTATTAGAAAACGATTGTAATGAATCATGAAATTTACTGATTATATTATTTAAAGAAATATTGTTTAATACCATAGAAGCACAATATTATAATTATAAAAAGTTATTTAATTACTATATAGTCTGCTCAATATTTGAGTTCTCTAAAAATTCATTAAGCATAGATGTTGCATATACTCCAGATGGTAATGAAAACTCAAGTTTCAAATGCTCGTCAAATGCACTTGCTTTAAAATCTTTATAGGGCGCGAAAAGAACGCGCTTCTTTCCTTTGCAATTTAGTTCAGGCATACGTTTTATTTTAAAATCATCTATTGATATTCCAAGCGTTTCTAATATTGATTTTTCATGCTCGTTTATTTTCGTAGAGTCATGACCCACAAGCAAACCCACTATAAAATCATTACCATCTTTAGATAGATCTGGAAATCCGTATTTATTTATACCGCACAAGATATCACCAGTTTCAGGCATTATTCTTCCCTCTGATATGCGCTTGTATATTTCAAGGTTAAATATGTGCGACTGTACTGAATGAACAAACATTAATGAGATCTGCCTGGGTATTTTTCTTAACGCATTGGCATAATCGGTCGGATACATCGAAAGATATTCTATTACCATACGTTCATACTTAAGATATTTTGGAAAGTAGTTCAAGGCGCTCTTATAATCTCTCTCTTCTTTAAGCCTTATTCTTGCCTCTATCGCCTCTTTATTAGTCTCATTTGACGTGTCTGTGAGAAAATGCATTGCAGCCTCTTCAAAATTGCCTAGCATTATATTTATTCCGACATCAACATTATTGTTTCTATTGCCAAAACGCTGTGATCCAAAAAGATTTGGAAAGAATCCATTAAGCTCTCCTTCTATTTTATTTATTTTGTTAATGTCCTCGCTCTGCGCATCTGAAATTGATATTATAAAATGATTTCCGAGCAAACTACCCAATTTTATTGGTTTATCACTCTGCCAATGTCCATTTATTTTTATATCCTTTATATGCATAGAACTGAGCTGTTCTGATTTGATTCCGTATATGGCGCATATTTGTGTTGATATTGATAATCGATCCTTTGTTCCAGCAAAGCTTACCGACTTTATACCTCTTCCGACCTTCTTTGTTATTTCGCGAAGCGCCTGAAGTGTATTCCAATTCTCCTTTTGCATTATAAAAATGGCAAATTTCCCAACATCATTATTTTTAAAACCAAGTGTTTCTGGTGAATAAACATTGTCTAATTTGAGTATTGTGCCATTTTCTGATATCTCTTCTACAATGAAATCTGATGGCTGCGATTTTATATTACCAATTACTCTTTTAGATTTTGAAAGGCGATCCATTAAAACTACCAATTAATCAAA
>JAJZJI010000152.1 GCA_021828345.1 Microcaldota archaeon | reverse complement strand
TTCCGTAAAGAGACATTTGCTTCATATAGTGTCAATTCATTAAGTGCAGTGCTTAAGCTATGATTAAGAGATACTGAAAAATAATGCTTTGTCTGCTGCAAATAATAATAGCTGCCATAAGATAAGTAATTAGTTGATTCAATATTGCTGTAATTTACATTTAGAATTACGTATATCAAAAATTCAGAGATAACAAGCACTATGAATATAATTGCAATCAATGTAAAAAATAATCCTTTGAATTTTAGTGCCATGTTATCACACTGATGTTATATAATTTATTTGTTCCATTTATATTTAAGTTTAACTGCATTGATGAAACACTCTTAGAATAAGTATTTTTAAGAGATGCAGGAACATATCCTTTATTTGTATATGTGACATTTTCAGAAAATCCTACATTGTTATTTCCACTGTAATCATTTGCATTACCTTGTAATGGGTACCATGCTAATAGTCCTGCATTTGAAATAGGGATACCACCAATCCCTTCTGAGTATATTTGACCAATCTGATTTTCTGTAAGAGAAGTGTTGTATATTTGCAGGTTTGCGATTGAACCGTTGAAAGCTGGCAATCCTCCATTTGCTAATGGCGAAAGACCGCCTATTGTTATTTCATTAGCTCCTGAATTTATTTCTTCTAACCCTTTACTTTTTTTAACCATTAAACCATTTATATATAAGATAAAATAACTTCCACTTTTATTTGAAAGTAATTGACCTCCAACAAATGTCCATTCATTAATAGGGATTATTGCATTGCTAATTATCCATACTGATTTACCAGTAGAGTAATTATATATTTGTAAACCTAAAGCACCTTTATTGTTTATAGACCAGTTAGATGGATAAAATTCAAGTCTTACAAATGGATTGCCTTCACTATAAATAGTTGATGTCCCTAAATGAGAATTGTATTTAAATGAATTTATATATATCCATGCAGCTATTGTAAAGTTTGGTTGATTATTTAAAAGAGCTTTGTTATAATTAGTTATTAATGAGGAATGCCCATTAAATGTTGCAACATCTATTGAAGGTCCATATGTTTTATTTATGAATATACCAGAATCTGTCGCGTTTATTTCATTGAATAACATAAAATCTGCACACCCTCCTTGCCCAGTAAGATAGAAGTATGCTGCTGCTGAAAAAGCAGTTGTTATGTGGCTACCCAAATAGCATGAGCCAAAGGCATATAGAGTATTATTACTTATTAAATATGCATTATTGCCTGCAAGAGCCACTTCAGAATAATTAAATAAAGTAGTACTTGATGTTTGAGGTAGTGTAACATTAAAAAAGTGCTTCAATGTACCTTTGGAGGTTATATTAAAGCCATAGAAATAATTGCTGTTTGGAATTGCAAATAATTCTTTTGGGTTTAATGAAAGAGACAATGTTGCATTATTATTACTGGTCGGCATTGAAATTGATTGGATTATTCTACCAGTTGTTGCATTAACAACAAAAATAGAATTTGATGTCTGTACAAAAATACTTTTATTTAATGTTGCAATTGATTGAATCTGCGTTGGAAGTGTAATAGAATTTGTAGGCCATACAGGAAGCCCATTAAAATAAAATGAATAAAGACTCTTGCTACTTCCAACAAGTATTGATTGATTATCAATTGCAGGTTCTGTTGTTTCACCTGTTTGCAATTGACTTGAAAATATTTGTATAAGAGAATTTTTAACATGCGCTAGCCCAATAAGATAATTTGTTGATGATCCTGATGTTGATTCTATGAACTCACCATTGTGATAAACAGGTAACATCGCTTTTTGAGGTAGTATGTAAGATATTGCTTGAGTTCCATTTATATAATAGAAATAAAGAACATCTCCACTTCCAAATATTAAGTAATTATCTTCAACTGCTAATGGTGTTGATGCTGAAACACTTATTTTCCATATTACATGATTATTTTCAATACCAACAATTGCAGTATTATTTGCTACAGCAATTAAGCCTTTATATGAAACTATTGATTCTATTGGAGGCATTGATGTAACTGACGGCACTTGCACCGCGCCGATACTTACCACAGGCATCTTATCACCTGGTGGGTAGGCGCGAACTCTATACCATTGGACAAAAACAGGATTAGTAAAAGTATACGCTGCATTATTAACATAAGCTGTAAGTAATGTTGGATAAAGAGGATACGATGGCGGTGTACCAGAAGTAGAAACTTGTTTTAAATAATTTATAGAATAATTTGATACAATAGGACCTACACTTATAATTGAAAATACTTGATCTGCTTCTGAATTTATAATATTGCCTGCATTGGTAATACTTCCTATACTACTTCCTTGACCTCCAAGCACATTACCTGTATATCCGTAAATCCAAGAACCATCACCGATATTAAGACTAGGATTAGAAAATCCTGTTCCTGTCCAATTATCATTAAACTGATAATCAGTACCAAAAAAATCAGCAATGCTGTTTGCAGGATTTATCTTATAGGATTTGCTATATATGTATCCACTTGGTCCTGTTGCAGTTGCTGTAAATCCATCATTTATAGAATAAGTAATTGCATTAGGTATCCATTTATTACTTAATGCAGAACCTACAAAATTATCATAAAAATTAAATACGCTTGCACCATTATCATATTCACCATATGATGGAGAGAGTTGCGGGGCTTCGCCTGCGTATACTCCGTCATAATTTACTGTCTTTGGCTCAAATGTCATGTTAACTGTCACACTACTTGATGCAGGAATTCCATTCGGTAGTTTTATCCAAAATGTTGTATTTGAGTTTCCAAAGCTCACTGTCGGCATGACACCGTTGGGTGAGTAGGCACGAGTACGGAGCCAAGTTATTTCTATAGGATTTATAAGGACATTCTCATTCAATGTATTTGCTCCTGTATAAGAACCTAAGATTATATATTGATTAGTATTGAATGTCCCTTTTGCAGACATGATTGTTTTATAATTAATAGATTCCCCTACTGAAGTTGAATTTACATATGTGCCAAAAATATAATGTGTATTCAATACTGGAAAA
>JAJZJI010000151.1 GCA_021828345.1 Microcaldota archaeon | reverse complement strand
TTTTATTGTATAAAATGCTTCTCCTATTTTTTCATCTTTTATTATGCAAAGTGCAACTATTAACTCGTGAATCATATCAAGATTGCAACGCACAATAAATTGGTTGTCCTGTTTACTAATAATCTTAAGATTCATTTTACTATAATTTGTAACACCAGAAAAATTAAGCAGCGCTCTGCAAAATTCCTTTTCAAAATCAGTCGTAAGTGCAGTTATACTCTCAATTAAAATATATCGTTTTCTAATTTTTTCCAATAATCTCACCGAGCGTTTTATTATTTTCACAGATGCTTTTTTTAATAAGATTATCCGTCATACCTATTATTGCACCTATTGTTTTTAGTTGTGCAGCAGAATTCATAAAATTTATTGAATTAGCATAGCTGCACAGTGCAATATCTATATCTTTGTTATTTGCATATAATGTTAGCATGCGCGCCTTGTATATTATGCGCGTTAATGCAAAACCGCTTTTTGATACTATTGAACTTACTGGTAGCAAAAGCATGCACTCTTTATCTTTCATTTCAGCAATTAATTTTCTATCTATAGTAAAATCATCTATAATAACTGCGCGCGATCCGTGCCTTATGAAATTTATAAGTTCATTAATGTTTTTGCTATTGCCAACAATATTATTTTTAATTGCAGCATCCTCTATTTTATAAATATGTTTAAACCCAAGTCTTTGCTCAAATTCAAAAGTAAAATTAGATGAACTTTTAACTATATCATAATATTGCAATTAAGCACCTATCTACTCCCAAATACCTCCTTTTCTATAAGCTCCTTTATCTTATTTGGCGGGTATAATAACTTTACAAGTTTTGTGTGTCCGCGTATGCCCTTTCCAGATTCAAATGAGCGTATAAGCCCCTGCATCTCAAGTTCAGATATATATTTTCTGTACCATCGCTCACCTTTTGATTCTTTGTGCAATCCATCGCTTATTGATTTGTACCTATTATATATCTCTCCACTAAACATGTATGTATCCGTACCATCAGTTAATTTTTTATACGAGCCGCCACTTTGCGATATTATGGCAATTGAATATAAAACTAGTTTTTGATGCTCCGGTAGTGTTGATATAAGTTCATATACAATATCATCCTCTGCTACTTTTGATGCTTCTGTGGTTTTTTCCATTGTTATTTTTTCTAAATTTGCCTCTTCTGATAGTTCTCCTGCTCTTGAGAGTATCTTCAGCGAAAATCTTGCGTCCCCTCCCTCTTTTGTTGCAGTGGCTGCAATGTAGCGTAAAATCTCATCGCTCACAACGCCCTCTCTAAAGGCGATTTTTGCTCTCTCTATTAATATTTCAAATAATTCATTTGCATTGTAACTAGAGAATACAATCTCCGTTTCATATAATGAGGATAAGCTTCGTGGGTCAAGTGATTCTTTAAAGGATATTTTATTTGATATGCCTATAATGGTCAGTCCACCCGCCTTTATATCGCTATTTATTCTTGTTAATGTGTATATGAGGTCATCAAGGTCTTTTACCACATCGACCTCATCAAGAACCACGATTAATATCTTATTGTCCTCCTCTATCCAATTTGTTAATTTCTCATATAAATCTACTGCGCCATATCCGCGTTTTGCATATGTTGATAAGTGGTCTGATATTATCTTATTAAGAACCCTATACCTTGAATTGTGCATTCTGCAATTTACATAGGATACGCGCGCCGTTGTGTTTGGAATACCCTTTATCTCATCAAGGACATATTTTACACATGAGGTCTTTCCAACGCCCGTTTTTCCATAAATAAAAAGATTTCTGCCCCTATCCCCCTTTAATGTTGGTGCAACCGCCTTTTCTATGTTATTTATTTCACGCTGCCTACCAACCAATAACTTTGGCATATAATGGGGCGACATGACTCCTCTATCACTAAATATCCTTGACTCTACTAAAAGATCGCTTAGCTGCATTCTACCCCCAATTGAATTACATCAAAACATTAAAAACATTATGCTAGCAATGTTGCAATGTTATAAATAAAAATTAAAACATTATTTATTGTATCAACTTTCTACTTTTAAGCCTGTTGACATCCATCGGTGTATATCTCCATATTATGTCTCCACGCTCATTGCTCTGTACAACCCATGGTTTTACGAGCACCACATCATTTATCTTTATCCAAAATCTTCGTCTAAATCTTCCAGGTATGGAGCATAGCCTCTCATTTCCGTCTGTGCATGAAACAAGGAATTTACTCGCTCCAGATATCTTTGATACCGTTCCTATTATCTCATTGCCTCTAGGGACCATTAATTCATGCTCTACAACAGGTCCATTATTATTGTTATGTCTTCTCTCTATATAAACACCTAATAACTCTTAATACCATATCTGGCGCCGCATGCCTCACATACAAAATATAACATGCCACGTCCAACACTCTCTAGATGTGAATCAGGTTTTTTGCACTCTCTACATATAACATATAGCTCAAAATATGTTTTTATTTTTTTATTCAAATCCTCAGCATTGAATTTTCCATTTATGACAAGTCTATCTTTATCTAGGCTTACAGGCACTGCAAGCTCCTTACTTATATATTTACCAATATCGCTTGTTTCACGCCTTGCTTTATCAGCTATAATTGCTATATTCTTTATTATTGTCTTATTTCCCTCTACAAAGGAATCCGCTTTTGGTATAACAAAATCATCGCGGAACTCAGATATCTCCGGAGCTTTTTCAAACGCTCTATCCAGCAGTTTATTGTAATTATCATCCATCAAAACACTATTCTATCATAATTTAGTTAATATATTGAAATATTAAAAATTAATCAATAAAAAGTTTGACAACAAAACTATTTATGTATTAAGATAAAAAAGGAGTATGTGGCAGATAGGCTTGAGGGCTAAGGGTCCTCTTTAACGCAAATCCCTTTAGGCGTGCTAATGCCCATATTGTTTATGTCTATTGAGAATGGTCCGCGCTTTAAGCGATGAGATTTTGCCCTGATAGATGGTGTGGTATGTGAAACAGGCCAGGCCGGAAGGAGCAACCTTA
>JAJZJI010000150.1 GCA_021828345.1 Microcaldota archaeon | reverse complement strand
CACAAATATGCCCGCACCTATTATCGCGCCAAGTCCAACAGCTGTCGCCGCAGCAACGCTGATTTTACTATCCATATACCTATATATTGAGAAAAAAGTTTAATAAAGCAGGTACTTTTAAAGTAAAATCTAATCGTTGCATCGTCATGTATAACTCTTATTATATTTTTTTGATAATCCTTTTGATAATTTTATACTTAAATATATACTAAGGTAAAATACTCTAAAACATAGAGTTCCGCTAAATACTACTAATGCAAACATTTAAAAAGAATCACAGTGCTTTAAAAATTGGCGACCTGTATGAGTAATGTAAGAGATCTTTCTGAAATAAATGATATTGTTGGGCGGTGCATAGATTTAAGTTATAATCAGCTTGAGGGCTGCTGTTTTGCTATAGAATCAACACACCCACAAAAGAAATATTTCAAGCAATCAAATCAGCAGATATATTCAAGGAATAATAAAAAATTATCTATTTTTAATAAAAAGGATTTAAGCATAATACGCAGGCTTGCTGGTCTTGATGGTGCAATGATATTAAATAATAAGGGCGAATTGACGCAGGTTGGTGCCACGCTTATACATTCAAGGAACTTTATAAATCACGGGAAGAGGCATGCATTTGCGTTAGGAACAACAAAGGTCGTTAATGATGTTGTATGCATACTTGCAAGTGAGGAGGACCGAAAGATACGCACATTTAGAAATGGTGTTTGCGTAGCGGAGATAGATGGACTGACAAAAATGCCAATAAACACAAAAAGAAGAGTTACAGAGCTGCTTACCTCTAGAACTACAGGTCTTATAGTTGCAAGTGGCATTGCCGCAAGCATATTAACACTAAATTTAATACCGGCAATAGTTACAATCAGTGGCGCTCAAATAATAACGTATGCGGGATTTGATAGAATAAAGGAGCTATTTAACAAAAATGCTGCAAAATAATTCTGTATTTTTTTGCAATACCCATTCTAATACGCAGATATTAAATGCGATTATCACCTATCAACATCAGGTCTAAATGGTCTATAAAAGAAAGGGCGTTGCCAATAAATATATGGTCTATATGGGATGGTATAATATGGCTGCTGATAGGGCATGTATAATTCAGGGCTTCCATACGGTTCATAGCTTGTAGTATAATATCCAGAGCAACCCGCAATTGGAAGTGTGAGCGCGCCAATTATTATTGTATTTCGTAGTAATTTTTTAAATGAGTCTTTTCTATGTTCACTATTTTGAATGCAATTTAAATTCTGATTTAATTTGGCAGATTTTTCCATGATAATCAAATATCATTTAATTTTAGCATATTTATAATATACTAATGTGTTTGACATATAACGAATAGATTAAAAATAAAGCAGAACATCAGATTATGATAATAAATTTTACTATAGTATGTTGCCTAATAATAATTAACGCGTTATATGCATAGGTTATATCTCTTTAAAAACGTATGCTGCGAGCGTTATCGCGCCATTTTCACTGCTGCTATTATATCCAGAATAAATCGTTGCGTTGTAATTTCCTATGCCTTGATTTGGACAGATCGCTGCAAATACCCCATCAAATGTCTGCTTACTCTCAATTATTGGGCGGCAGCTATTTGGCATTATCTCATGATGTAAAAGGCCATAATATCCGCTTGCTGCAACTATTACAACAAAAGAATTATTTTCTGAGGTGCTATATTTTATTGTAGCAGAATTAACACCATACGTATTATTTGTGTGGTATGTATACTCTGTATAATTTGATGGTCCAATACCGATTGCCGCAATACTTATGCTGCTATTGCTATAGCCTATAATACTCTTTGTATGCACGCTGCAGGTATTGGAACTTTGCATATATATCTCAGAATCACTTACATTGTTATAACGCCCTGTTACGTTGCTATATATCTTTTTATTGTTATTTATTATCGGCCCATAACTAACGCCAACCAAACATATATAATTTTGATAACCAAGCGGCGCTGATACTGTTGCATTATCATTATATAATGAGGTATACTCAAAACCAACATTAGGATTCTGCACAGCTTTTTGTATTACACCTGATGTGAGCTTTTGTACTTTATAACCACCGCTTCTGCTATCAGAATAATTCATCCATATCGTTCCGTTGAAGACCCCTCCAACCTGCATTATCGGACTGCTGTTGCTTGTGAAGCATGGCAATGTTAAATTTATCAACTGATCGCTTGGCAATTTTATATAATTAGAGCTGCCATTGTTAAATATGGGTATGCCATTTACAAAAGTACTTCCATTCGAATCATATCCGGGAACCATATACCTGTTTCCATATTCTGGATACCCATTTGTATTCTGCTTGCTAGCGCATGAGAAATCGCTTATATAAATCGCATGTCCACTGCTCTGACCAATAGTTGCGCTAAGATAGCCGCTTGTAGAGATTGATGCACCCTGGCAGATAAATCCTACATTTGCATTGCACTCTGTTGTTGCTAAAAATCCATCAAAGAACCCTCCAAAATAGAGTGCAACTATTACGATAACGCCAAGTATAACGACCCAGTCATACATTGTAAGATATGTAAATATATAGCTGATGCTTGACTCCGATTTATACCTTTTTCTCTGCATACAATCAAATCCGTTATTTAGGTATAATAACTTAAATTTAAATATCTATTGAATACCCTGCTAAATTTTATGTAAATATTATTTTTTAATTAATCAAATGTGTTATTGGACTTATTATATATTTAAGCAATATAACTTTCAAAATGAGATAATAGCCTATAAATAATTTGTCAAATTATATAAAGAGTATAACGCTATATGGGCCCGTAGCTCAGCTTGGATAGAGCGATACCCTCCTAAGGTAAAGGTCGCGAGTTCAAATGGTCATTTAAACCTGAAAATCCCGCCGGGCCCGTATAAATGGTGATATTATGCCAAAAATTTCAAAGAACAAATCTGATAAAAAGGAACCTGTATTTATAGTGAAATCCGCAACGCGCATGGGCGGCTTAGATTATCTTCATATATCTCTTATAATACTTGTCTTAATACT
>JAJZJI010000149.1 GCA_021828345.1 Microcaldota archaeon | reverse complement strand
AGTGCGATAGCTGTGGACATAAATTTTTAGATGGTGATTATGTTTATTGTTTTAACAATGGAGATGACCATTATTGTGAAGGTTGCATTGAAGAATCTTTAGCTGTAACTGAAATAATAAGAGTTGATTGAATTGCAAGTTGTCATAGAACTTTTCTGGTTCGAGTTTGCAGTTGCAATTTTCTCTTATTCATTTGTTAAATGGTTAAATTAAAAAGTGATTGAATGGAAACAAAGCAACAAAGAAAATATACAGAACAAGAAGTTGTAAAGTTATATCGTAGTGCGATAGAAATAGGGAAAAGACAGGGAATAAAGGATTTAATAAATGCTATCACAAATGTAGCTTCTGGTGCTGTGATGTTAAAAAGTTTAATAGATGAAACAAATGAAGATGAGCCACATCCAGTTTCGAATGATGAGCCTTATCTTTATGAGCTAAATTTTATTGAAGAAATATTAAAAGATGATGAGTGATTTTATGAAAACGAGAACAAAAAAAGATGGAAAAGTAAAGGACAGGTTTGACATATATGTAAAAATGGAAGGCACAATAGACGGAAAGCTTAACATGCTTGAATATAAAGCAAGTGGTAGCGATGCAAATGAATTTGTAGAAGCACTTTTTACTTGGATTAAAAATCATAGCAAAGACATTATGAAATTTTACGGATTTAAAAGAGGCTTAAACGATGATTGAATGCCAAACAATAAATATGCTAATGGAGCTGCTTTCGAAAGAAAGATAATAAAGGCACTCTTGGAAGATGTCCATTGCCCTTTTGTCATCAGAGGAGCTGGGAGCAAGAGCTATGGCTCTATCAAAGCTGATATAGCTGCAATATCTCCAAATGGCAAGATGATATTAGTTCAAGCAAAGAACAGCGATATAAAATATGAAAAAGAGAAAGAGGATTTTTACAATAACATATATAATCTGAATCTTAAATTGAGTGAAGATGGAACAGATGTTATTATTGGATTATGGACTACTCCAAAAACACTTAAAAAAGACATAGAAAAATTAAATATAATGATTTTATTTTCAATATTTGAAAAGTTATAATTGATATTTATGAACAATGATTTAAAAGAGGCAATGGGCAAAAGTTCAGGTCCATTAATGCTCTTAGGAATATTTGCAATAGTAGTATATTTGATTTTTAACATAAGTGGCATTAATATAAGATTTCTTTTAGATTTAGGTGGCTTTGGCGTAATTTTAGGAATGATATTTGAAATTTTTTATAAATTTAATAAGTGATATAAATGGATAAAATAGATAAATTATTTGTAATATTAATAATAATATCATTTTTTATATTAATGATTACAAATTCTATTACTATGTTATGGGTTATTGTATTCCTTTATTTAAGTTTAATTATAAGAACAATTATAAATTTAGAGTGATATAAATGGCAAGGCGAAGTATTGATAATGTGATAGATGATAATGAGCTGACATTCAGGTATGCCAATGAAACTGCAAAAGATATTGCAGATGATATTGGGTTCAGTGAGTCCACTGTTAGGCGACACCTGAAAAAGCTTGGAGTCAATAAAGAGTATGCAATAACATATTACAAAGACTATATTTCAACACAGCAAGGCAATGATACACTTTTTGGAGGATTATCTGATGAAGGCAAGGAAAGAGCGAAAAGGGAAATGATTGACGCATTTTATAGTTGGGCAATCGAAGCCAAGGTCAGAGGAGAATATACTGTTATAAGAAAGGTATTGCAGAAGTTGGAAGAAGAGGAAGTCAGCACTGAAGATGATGGAACATACCAACTTTCAACTAATGATTATGCGATTGATAACACTCATAAGAAAACATTGGTAAAGATAAGGCTTCCTCCAGGTCAAAGAGGAATAGAAATATATTTCAGGGAAAACAAATATGTGTGATATTATGGCAATAAAATATCAGATAAAACTGAAGAAGATAAGAAAGTGGACTGTATTAGGTGTAATGTTCGACTTTGTTGAAATGACCGAAGTATATGATATAAAGCAAGAGTTCATAACTGAAGATGTGGCTAATGACTTTTGCAATAGGCTGGAGGCAAGCTTTGAAAAGATAAAGGTCGAACTGGAAAAGAGCCCTGACCAGCATGATATTATGTATTGGATATATGAGTGGTAATATGAGTGAAATAACACAAATAATAAAAATTGACTATGACCATAAGTCAATAGCGAAATATATAAATAAAATCCTTCCGATAGCCGAAATATTGTATTATGATGGATTAAAACTTAAGTGCATTGGAGCTTATGATACTGCACATGGAAAACATTTGTATTTCACAGCAAACAAAGAATTTACTACAACTGAAATATTATTGATAGAATCACTTTTGCATAGTGACTTAAGGAAACAGGCAATAAACTATGTCGAAGATACAGACATCCTTTTCAAAAATAAAAGAGGAATCGAAGCCACAAGAAACACAAAAGATGAAGATAAAGTAAATAGAGGACTGGATAAAGTATATAGCAAAAAGGTTATATACAAAAAGGTCGTAGTTAAGTAATCTTTTATACTTGGTGGTTTGTTGAAAAATATATTCCCTTACTTTGGAGGAAAGTTTTATATGCTGAACGACTTATATTCAGAGGCGGCTAAGATATGCAGTCCAATAGCTGGAAAAGAAATAGTTTCATTTGTGGATGTATTCGGCGGAAGTGGGCAGGTGCTATACAACTTGCCGAAAGAGTGGAATATACAAAACAAAGTATACAACGATTTAGACCACAACTTATACAACACAATGTGTGCATTGAGGAATGATGAAGAAAGGGAGAAGATAATAAAAGACTTCGAAATAGTGCCCTCCAGCCGTGAATTTTTCAACTCATTGAAAGAGAAAGAAAAGAACAATGAGCCTCTTACGCCTTTTGAATATTTGTATGCTACGGCTAATTCATTCAATTCGGAGAGGAAAACATTCTCAACATTCATCAGTGGAAAGAATGAGAAATACAATCGTATTATAAATACAGCTTTGGAAGCATGGAAAGAGATAAGGACTTGGACAATAGAAAACTTGGACTTCAGGAAACTATTGAAGATGTA
>JAJZJI010000148.1 GCA_021828345.1 Microcaldota archaeon | reverse complement strand
GAGCTATAGGTGCTTGGATTATAGGAATTGATTCTCCATCTTTAATAAATGAATTAGGCATTGCAATTGCAAATGGATTAAATGCAAGACAGATAGCAGATTATGCGGACCAGCATCCAACAACAAATGAAGGGATATCAGCAGCAGCAAGATCTATATTATAAGTTAGAATTTTTTTTATATTTAAAGTTCTTTAGGGGTATAAGATGTTAGTATATAAAAAATTAAAAATTTGTTTAAGGTGATTGGTTTTCAAGACTTTTTATCTCATCTTTTAAGTCATTTATCGTTACAACTGGACTTCCATTAATATAATAAATTGTACCGTTTGGAGCTATGAGATAATATATATCCAAATACCCTTTAGGATTATAAGTGAATGTCAAGCCTTTAGAAGATAATCCTCCATTTATCTCTTTTGCACCTGTGGAATTATGTGCATAGTCATTTATAAAAGGACCTATTGCTAATCCACTCTGTTCGAGATCCTCATAATTTTCGATTTCAAAAACAGTCACATTATGATTTTTGAAGAATGTCATATTGTTCGCTATAACTGCAGTACTTTGTGCACAAGAACTGCACCAAGTGGTCATAAGCCATAAAAGTATTGTTCTTCCTTTATAATTATTTATGTTTTCAGTAGTTCCATTTAATAAAATGAAACTTTCATTTGGAGCTTTTTCTCCTATAGATGGTAAAGCAGTTTGCACTTTATTCGATGATGAACTTGCAAAATATTCATATAGCACAGCTATTGCGACAATGACTGCGATGGCAATTATTTTATAAGCAATTTTTACCTTTTTCTTTTCCATTTTACCTAACCTCTTTTCAAATTGAATTTGCCTTTTTTACAATATAACAATGATCTAGATACAGATATTATACTGTAAATTAAAAGTAATGCCGATATGACTATCAGTAAGGGTTCAATTAATGCGAATGTATGACTTATTTTTCCGGATACTGCTATTAAAGTTGATGTAGAAAGCCCTAATAAAGCTAAAAAGCTCCCAATTATTGGGGTACAGCATAATCCCTGTGCAAAAACACCAGTTATAATTGCAACTATGGTTTTTCCTTTTGAATTATCTACTCTTGTAACCTTGTATGAATATACCTGTAATGATACAGAAATTCCCATCAATGCAGATATCAAGCTAAATCCTATTATATCTAGAATTTTACCAAAAAGTATTGACCCGAATATTAAAGGATAAAATAATCCTCCAACTTGTATTAAGTAGTAATAGAGTGCAGCCATCGCGATAGATACGAATACAGTTAGTATAGTATAGTGCTTATCGCTATAAACAAATTTAAATGCTGAACCAATCAAATCTCTCACTTCATATGCAGATACCTGCTATCTCATTATGCATATATTTTAATTATTTTGTCATTAATTTTCATTGTGTTGCTCTATCTACCCTTTGTATTCACTGGATTCACTATATCACAGGATTTTATGTATGTATCATAAGCTTTTATATGCTCATTTATTGAATTCACTAAAACTTTTATATCCTCGTTTATATTATAAATTTTTTCTTTACCATTTTGCTCTCTACTCACAAGTCTACAATTTAGTAAACATTTTAAATTATGCGATAAATTAGACTGTTCTATATTGAGTAGATTCTGAAGTTCGGATACGCACATAGGTCCTTTTTCATTAAGTGCCTCCAGTATTCTGAATCTTTTAGGGTTAGAGATTGCTCCAAAGAAAAGTGATATTGATTTATTGTCTTTTTCATCAAATGACATTTTTATCATATGATAAATTTATCATATATATTATTAAATCTTTTGAAAATTAATATCTAAATAAAATCACAAACATTTTTTTTAAATATAAAATAAATAAAATAAAAATAAATACTTCATTTATTTTTTGTGATATTAGTTGTTGGCTGCACAGCTGCTTCTTTAATTATATCATCCAATTGATTATCATTAAGGTGTCTACCAAAATGCTCTGTCTTGTACCATTCATTTGATTTATTAATATATTCAAGCTTGAATGCTTTTATATCCGCAGCCCATTGCATTGCCCAATAAGCAGGAAGTGTCACACCAGTGATTACTGCTTTTAAACGTCTGTATTTTATTGTCTCTTTTTGATCCTTTGTGACTTTTAAATAACTTAATGAATTCATAGTCGCATAGAAACCAACCATAAGCGCGTTGAAACCTGCCAATATTTCAACAGGTAAACTTAATGCTTTGTCAAAATAAGCATATATGCTTATACCTAAACCTGTAAGATTTATAATTGATAAATGTGGCTGCATTGATGAAAAAAATATAATAGCTCTTGTTTTGAGATCTAAATCTTTATCACCTCTTCTATAATCACGTAGAGTCTGTATCTTTCCCTGCTGCCATCTTGTCCTTTGCCTCATCCAACCATTTACAGTTACAGGGGATTCTTCTTCTGTAACTGATTTTATTACACCTACTTTAATCATATCTTTTTTGAATGCATCCACTTTATTAGGATCTTTGTTCTTCTTAAGATTCTCTTTTATTCTGGAGTTATATGCGTATATCCCCATCCCCAATTCAAAGTCTTCGGTTAAATTATTTGAATTCCACCCTCCAAGTTTTTCAAGAACCTCTTTTTTGAAAAAATTCGTTGTTCCGCCAAGAGGAAGTGGATAATTTGATCTTTTTAATGCTTTTAAATATGTACTGTACCAATAACCATATTCTGCTCTCATCATAAGATTCTTCCATCCGTCATTTTCATTTACTAAATCAAGTACACCCTGTACTACTTGGTAATCCTTTTTCTGCATCGTATATGCAGCTCTTATAAACAAATCTTTTGCTATTATATCTTCTGCATCAAGAACTGCTATCACTTTACCTGTGGCAAGTTTAAGACCATAGTTCAATGCACGAGGTTTTCCTTTTTTATTTATCAATGTGGGCGTAAAACCCACACTCTTCAGAGGTGGGATATAAGTCCATCATAAAGCATATAAATTTGAATTGTGTAATAGGTGTGGTTTTCATGAGAACTGCGTACAAATACAGAGCATATCCTTCAAAAGAACAGAGGGAAACAATAAACAGGCAGATGTTCC
>JAJZJI010000019.1 GCA_021828345.1 Microcaldota archaeon | reverse complement strand
GATCTCCTTTGTTTTGATCTATTGATGTAACCAATAGGTCACTACCACGAAGTGTCGGTGTAAAAGCTGATGAAAGACCAATCGATGCCCCGAACGTAGCAACATTCAAAAATGCACCAACTGCAATATTAGTTAATTCACCCTGAAATGTTGTGTGCCTTCCTAGTGCTGCATTGTATATTGGAGTTGAAACTGCTGACGAAGCAGCACCGGTGCCAGCAACAACACCAACAGCTTCAGCAGCACCAACAACTGTGCCTGTTGCCAACAACGATGATGCAAGTGGAAAGCCGAGAACTGCACCGCCACTTGCGAGGATAAATCCCGTAGCAAGTCCTTTCTGTTCGAGTGATGAATGAGGATTATATAATGCATTTCCTATATCTCCTGCTGCAGATGCGAAGTTTAAAATAACATTATTATTCCCTGAGTACATATTCTTTAATGTTTGCTGTTGTCCATACTGCGCAAAATAATCAGGAAGATATATGTTTTCTGTAAATGTTGATGATAACTGCCCTTGATGTTGTGTAATCGTAAATTTATATATACCTGTTCCTAGTATATCAACATTTTCAGGTGTTGATGTTACTCTAGTCGTTATCGGTAACGAAAAGTTATTGATGAAGGATTGTGTTTGTGACTGTGGTGGATTAAAACTTCCATGGAATAAAGATATACTTCCTGTAGTTACATCGTATGGCGTTCCTGCGGTTATGTTTGCTAAAGTAAAGTTATTGATGAGGGACTGCGTTTGTGGTAATACTATTTTAGATGATAAACTTCCCGTTTCTGTAGCATCTACTGTAAGAAAAGAATTTTGGGATGGTGACTTGAGTGATAAATTTTCTGTTCCTGGAGCACTTACTGTAAGAAAAGAATTTTGGGATGGTGTTGACTCAACTATTGAATTGTTAATTATATTTAAGGTGCTCTTAGAACCAGGTGTAGCAAAATTTGCACTGCCAATAGTAAATGCTGTGGTTGAAAGCGATCCTGCAATTACTATGCCGTTCTGTTCGAATTTTATAGGTATACTGTTATTTCCATATATAGTATAATCTTTCCCATTAAAGTTTACTTTGTTGATATTAGATGAGATATTAATATTTCCGTCGTTGATATTTAGGTAATATTGTTCCTGACCTGAACTGACTGTAAGAGAGTTTGTTCTGCCACCGGGCCCGGCGAACGCAGTTATGCCTTCACCGATCGTTGTTGAGGAGAATGGATTTACTTCAACATTAACTATTACTGGCACCGTATACTTTGTTCCATTCACACCTTTGAAACTCGCTGTTGATTGTTCTTGAGCCTGAGTAAACGGAACTGGAAGGTTTCCTGCAGGTGTATTGAAACTACCTTGCACTAAAGATATATTTCCTGTAGTTACATCATAAACAGGTGTCTGTGCAATACTATAATGTGTTCCGTTGAAATTAAAGTTCTCATTTATTGTAGAAGGGCTGAAATTTTTCGGAGTAAATGATAAATTGCCATTGTTATATATAGGTGTATAAGTTTCAACACCTGCTTTTTGGGATTGTCCCTCGTAATTAACATAGATGTTTCTTTGCGCTTCGCCTGTTGCTGCAAAGGTATTGTTATTGTATACGGCAATTTGTTTTGGAGAATTTTGCGCTTCGAGTGATTGGCCGTATGAGATTAATCCCGATGCAGAAAATCCTTTAAATGCATTTATTGTTGTATTATTTTCTAATAGTGATTCTGCATCAGTTGTCAGAGATTGTCGCGCTGTAGGATTTGAAGTACTGTTAGCTTCGCTTAATAATTGTTTTGCTGAAGATATTTCTGATTGTCCGGTTGTAATAGCATTAGCACCTAAATTATATTTTGATACCTGGCCTGGTGATTGAAACGAAACTGTAAAATTGTTTTGGTTGCCAGTGAGTGTTACTATTCCAAATGATGATGTTTCGACTTGGGATGTTGATGATGGGCCTAGCCCTGATGAACCTGATGTCGATGTTTTGATTATATTTGATTGTGTTTGTTTGATTCGGGGTATTGAGGTTCCATTCTGAGATTGGGCCTGATAGACACCGTTCGGTGCTGTCTGGTAACTCATCTGCGGAACTCTCGCATTGACCCCGAACCTCTGTACACTTCTTACAGGCATTCTCCCACCCTTCGCCTTCTTTTAATTAATATGTTAGAAGAGCTATTAAAGATTGCTGATATTTCAGCATTTCTGAAATGTTTTGATTTTTTGTGGTTTGTATGTGATTTTATGATTGTTTGGAGATCGGCGCTGCTAATAGTATAATTGATTTTGTTTTTCCTGATTTTGTATAGGTATGACATAAAAGATTCACCAGCAGAGCTAGTGCTAAAATTAAGGAAGATAGTTGTTACTATCTGCCCCCACGTGCTTCGCCGCGGAAAACATTGATCAACAGGTATATGATTATCGCTGACACTATTACTACTGCAAGTATTGGCAACCATGTCGAGAAAGTCTTCAATGCGCTTTGGCCATTGACTAATGTTGTGTTGGCTACGGTGTTGGCACCGAAAGCTGCGGTTGTACTTATACTTGAGAGTATATATGCACCTATCGATAATACTACTGCTAGAACTACGAATATTATTCCGTAGGTAACTAGACTGCTGACTTCTGCCTGAAGTCTCATGTTTTTCTGGCGTTTTATTTGGATAGTCTTCATATAGACACCAATAAGAACATGTTGTTGATATATATATAAAGCATTATACTCTTTTAGGTATAAGTGCCAACAAAATAATAAGATATTTAAATATAATATATGTTATATAGAATTATGGGAAAAATAAAGCATTTCAAATCTAAGTCTGCATACGAGAGGTTTGATGCATATATACACATGCATGATATACATACGAATAAGAATGTTAAGTATGTATATATTCAGGGCAAGAAACATAAAATCAAAAGACCAAATATGAATGCGTTTTGATTATAATTTTTGATACTTATCAAAAAAGATTTTTGCAGCGTCTGATTGATTGCGTTTGACTTCGTCTTCATATTTAACTTCGAATGCAATATATGCGATGCACTTCAAATTCATTTGATAACATTTCGTTGCTTCAGGTACTGTATTTGCTGCTACTAAGTATAATCCTCGAGCACCATAGATCCTATATAGATGTTTGTTAATTTTCATGTTATCAACTCATTTATAAAACTTTTTAGTATGTTGTTCATTAAATCACCTAATTGGGCAAACATGTGTGGTGTATTTGTTAGTGACCACAAATGGACCTTCACACATGTTCTTTACCCTATTCTGATTCTGGTTGTACTTCAAGCTGTTGGGATTGCTTTGCCGATAACTCTTCGGCCAACATTATTATTTGTTGGATTTGTTCATCTGAGAATCCTTTTTTATTGAAAGATGGATATATATATTTCTTCAATGATTCCGGGAATCTTCCATGTTCAACATACTTTATCAAATCCTGCGCTTCGATGAAGTTTTGCTGATCCTGCAGCTGTTTTTGTTTTTCCTGGATTTCTTTTGCAGATGGTGTTATATTTCTTGCAAAGTATTCTTTCAGTGCAAGTTCAATAGTATTAGACATTGAACCGTGATAATTCCGTAACTTCTCTGCTAATTCCATATCAATACTGATTGTCATATTTTTTTTCATTAATACACCTGTTTAGTATATTATATAGATTATATATTAAATATTTAAATCTATCTATCTATTTTCTATACTTACATATAAGTTGTAAGTAAGTATAAGAATATGCATTATAGAAAATAGAAAAGAATATAATACCTATATATAGTATGGTTTGGATATTAACGTATTTTTTTCATATTTTTGATAAAAATATAGGATTTGAATTATATTGTATAATATACTATACATAAAATACAGAAAGATATGTATATTATATTATACACAAAAAATAGAAAAGTATATATATTATACTATATAATATAATATAGGTAATTGTATGAATAGAATATATAGACCATTTGAAGATCGCCGCTCAGTTAGGGGCATATCAAACAAGTATATCAGGATCGCAGAAGATGCAGGATTTGAAGATATCAATTCATGGATCGCGGCCCTGATCGAACAGTTGGCGAAGAAAGAAGCGCAATACGAACTGATCAAGAACCAAAAATTAGAGTGAGTATATGGAAGAAAACGAGAAAGAAAAAGAAGAGGATTATATAGCATGTCAAGATTGCACGAAATAAACAACTAAAACAAAGAAAATTATAATAGATAATAATATATTTGAAGAAGATTTCAGCATTTTTTGGTATAATAATAGGTATGTTAAGGGATTTAAATAAGGAAAATAAGAAAAAGGTGGAAACATGATATTCTATTTATTGTATGGTATGTTTTTTGCAGGTGGTTTTGTTATTGGTTGGTGGATTCGAGGAAGCCATATGGTGCAGAATTGGTTAGAGGGGGGTATGATTTATTAAAATAATAATGTTATGGTGGAAACATGATAACTAAAATAAATAAAAAACAAACAAAAAATCATTGTTGTATATGTGGAAAGAATAAATATGACATTATAGTTATAGATTTAAAAAATAGATATATACTTAAATATTGTATATTGATGGGTATTTTAAAGGAGCTGACCTCTATGGAGCCCTAACCGTAATATATTAATATATATGCATCAATAATATTATTATGCGAAAAGTTAAACATCACCGCAATTCTGAATACATGGCTAGAGAGTTTGCGCACTCATTTCAACGACAAACAAGAAGAGAGAACGGTCGTGATACTCTCGGAACAATAGGTGACTATCACGTTGCAGGCGGCAATATTCTATATCATGTTACAATAGATCCGGTACGTAAACTTCATTCTAAAAAAATAAAAGGAACAAATAAACGTTATATGGTATAAAATTGATCATATATGATATTTAATTAATAATTTACAACAATTAAATTCTTTTCTTTGAGAACAAACAAAACAAAATCTCTTCCCACATACTGAACATTTATAACAGAAATTTTTCATTTCTGATGCGCAATCATCACACTCTTTAATATTTATCATTTATACCACAATTCCACTAATATGTTTAATATCATAATATTATTATATTTGAACAATCACTTAATTATTATCTATATCCCACTAAGTGAGGTAAAAACTTTTTACCTCACTACTCCATTCTACTCAAAATATACTAAGACATATCAATAATTTCATATCTTGTATTCTTCTCTATACCTTTTCTTTTTAGATACAATCTATACGGCCACTTCTCATTTGTTGTGAGCAATTCAATTAGTTGTACTGCAATCTTAGAATGTTTACTTATCTCAAATATTTTATTTTTTCCATTAGGTGTCTGTTCAGAAATCTCAAATCCTATTTTATCTGTTTTCTTTCCCTCGTATTCTGCTTGACGTTCAAATATTTTTCCAGTCAATTCAAGCATTGCAGTCTTTCCATCCTCAATAACCCTATATATACTATTTTGTTTTTTATTTTCTTCAGATTTCTGAATCTCATTTTTCAAATCTGCAAGAGTCGTTTGTTTACCTGAATAATTTTCATCGTCCATATTCATCCCAAAATATTATGCAAGCGATATATTTATAAACCTTTACAACCTTTACATTTATTGATTAAATGGTGCAGCGAACATTTAGCATTTCGGAAATTTTATCAGATCCTCAAATGAAATACTGGATTTCTCATCATCAAGGAAAAATCATAATAAAGTTTCCTGACGGAAAAGAAAAACCATTAGTTACGAGTATTCGTATACCTCTCGATCCTCATGTATACTTAAATTACCTTTATGTCGCCGGAAGGGGAAAACTTTCGGATGGTTGGTTAGCACGTGTGGCTAACAAGGCATGGGCTGAACGGCTGTTAAGAATTGACGAAATACTTATTCAACGGAAAGAACTTGTGGGCCCGGAACTTAATGATCTATATAATATAATAGGCCCGTACTGCGAACCGAAGATGAAGGAGAGCTTAGAAGAAATAAATAGACTTGAGAGATTTTGATATGACTAAAAATAACGATCCTTATAAATTTTCGATAACTTACGAGGAAAGTGTCGCCGCAATATTTACACAACTATCCGGCTACGTAGAAATTAAACAATATGACGAGAATGGAAAGTCAAAAGGATACAGTAATTCAATTAAAATTCCCGGAGCAGAACCGTTACTTACTCTCGAAGCAGCAAAACGTGTCCGTGAAATATTAATATCCAGTATGGACAAGTTCAATCCTCTTTCGAATATGCGCGATGAGGATTGTGCTCACACTGCAGGAACTGTATCAAGATCACTTTCGATGACAATAACACTTAATGCAGATAAATATCTGATTGACTATGAAAACGATCCATCGAAGTTGATGGTATGGACTTCATATCATTCATCACTCGAAAACTCATTATACTCTTTTGCTGCACTCGCAAAGGACGGCCACTTTATTAAATTTGCCGGGCAGATAATGGCAGCAGAGAATCCTGTTAACCCTGCAGAAGTTTACGAACCAAAACGTAGGATATTAGATATGTTTAAATCAACACAACCAAAACAAATACAAGGTGAAAATCAATGACAATAGTAACGACATTTTTTATAGTAATTGGAATAATAGTATTAATGTTAGTTGGATTCCTAGTGTTTATTGTCCGCAGAAAAAACAACTCATTTGCATTACATATAATTGCGGACAATTCAAAAACAGCAACATTCAGAACACTGCAAAATTATAATTTGCGTGTCGGCAGACACGGTGAACTTAAAGCTGCCAAGATATATCGCGGATTACTATCATTCAAGCCGCTTGAGATTCATGCGGAATTTGGCCAGGTCGATTCATTTAAGTGGCATGGCCGCAATCTTTACGGAATCAGATCGCCAACAGGTGACCAAGAAGACGATACTATTGTGTTAATCAAACCACCAATCATATCTGTTCTTGATATGGATAGACGATCACAACTCATTAGCAATTCCGTCTACATTGAGATTCAGAAATTTTTCAATGAAAATAAATCACCTACAAATGATAAACTTCAATCATTCATCAAGTCTACATTTACTCCAACGTGGTTGCAGAGTACGATGGGAGTAAGCGAGGTTTTGGATAAAAAAGATATTTTACCTCGATCTATTAAGCTCGCATACGCACAAGAGATAGAACAATCCTATAATATGGAAGCACGACATCAAGGAACAATCAATGCTTTAGTTAAATATGCGCCATTTTTAATGATAGCAATTCTTGCTATTGGCATTGGTGTTGGTATTTCTGCAGCATATCAACAGCTTGCATCATACGCAACTACAATAAATCAGATGCAGTTAGCTGCATATAATTATTATCAGAGCCAAAGCGCAGCAATAGGTCATGCGCTTGCAGAAGCACATATCTATGGTTACAATTTTACGGTTCCAAATCCAACGACAACAATTCCGCAATCATCAGGTGGTCTTCCAGCAATACCGTGATCTAATGGTACAAGACGGAATTGCAGCAGTTCAGAAAAAACAGCTCGCATACGCACCCTGGAAGCTTGCTAGTTCGGACAAACAAGAACTTCTTAGAACAATGTACGCAATGTGCGCAGATATAGAATCGAATGCTAAGGATATTGAAAGTGGTGCCATGATGCTATATTCTAAGACTTCAGGTATTCTTACATCTCAACAAAGAAATGTACTGCAAGCACATATCGATAAATTAACATTATTAACTTTTAATCTGAAGGAAGCGCAAGATGATGAGAATGATAATCTATATATCATACTTAAGAATCTTAAGACAGCAGCTTTTGAATTTCTAACATCGTATGAACAGATTGATCTCGCCATAGGTGGCAGCTTCGCGATCAATGTAGACAAGTCCACTACACCGTGGGATCAGTTTATTCATGCGTGGAAGATTAAGGGGTTCAGATTAAATCAGATGGGCTTTCCAATACATTATACTCAAGATATTTTTGCCCGATTCATCCAGGAACGTATTTTTACAAAAGATATGGATTTCACCTGTCTTGTAATTGGAAGGCGTGGAACGGGCAAATCCACATATACTACAGAAGTTGCTTCGACATACTCAGAGAATATTGGAATCCCATTCGGACTTGATTCGGTAGTTCTAACAGAGAATGCGGATCAAATGTTTACACAGGTTAAGGAATGGAAACCGAGAACAGTACATCAATTTGATGAAGCAATTAATCAACTATTCAGTAGGGATTTCTATAAAGGCGGCGATTTCATTTCTCTTCTTACAGAAATTCGTTATAAGAATACTGTCAATTTCTTTTTGATTCCAGAACTGTACCAGATAGATAAGATTATGCGTGATGGCCTGGCGGATTGCCTTGTTAATATAACAGATCAAGGAACCGCTGTAGTTACATTGCCGAACTTAGTAGGAGATAATCGCTTCAGTTTGCCTGATACACCCAAATATGAAGTGGTTATCTCTCCTGATGATCTTACAAAATTAATGCTCTCAAGTCCAAATGCAGTTACGCTTTCATTATTTAATAAGATACCTGATGACAATCCACATTGGCGATCATATAAGGACATTAAGAATAGACAGATTACAACTCGCGAATCATCATCAATGAAATTCAAGAACCAACAGAAGATGAATAGTCTCTATTATGCTTTCCTTGTTGAGATGATGACTAAGAATCCGGACAAACAATATATTACTGCTGAAGAGTTGCTTAAATTTTCAGAGAAGGAAGCATATCAGCTTTCTTTTGATGCATTTGTACGTTGGGTAGCTGCCAATACGGGCCTGACATGGAAGCTTCTTGTCACTGATATTGATAGAGTTGGTCCGGCTCTTGCATTACAGCATCCAATACTCGCAGCGTATACAAAAAAACTAATAGGTGCTATAAGATGAATATATATGTTGAATCAACGATGATTTTTGGTATTATAAGCCTTCTTTTAATTATACTTTCAATCAAAACATCACCCGAACGTAATATACTATATACCAGTTCCGCACTCATATTCTTAATTGCAATGCTAGGTTTTAGCTTAGCTTTCTCAAATTCGGCGCCTTCCATAACTTCAAATACGTTATTAACTGCAAATACTGTATATAACTCATCATATTCAACTGAATATGTACTCAGTTCAAATGGCGCATATACATTATCATTATACTACAATGTATCAAATACTATGATTATACGTAACATAACAACAGGAATTATACCAACAGGATATAACTACAAAGTGAACCGCACAGGTTATTATTCGGTGATAGTTCCATGATTGATAGTCTTCCATCCTATGTCCAAGAAGTCAAGGATGAATCGTGGCGAGGTGTTATTACAGACCCATCCTACGTCTTTAGGAAGGAGTTCGGATTTAACAATCTTGACGTTCGTGATGAATTGTCAAGAGAGCGCAGCAATGGAATATATCTTAGAACGAACGCAAGACAGACAAGAATATTACGCCCAGCAGAATACGCGCTCATAAGAGCTATTGCACCTGGCAGGATCCAAATGTTAATGGATGGTCTTCTTGTCAGTGGTATGAGATACACTGAATTTCAGGCATTCATGAAAAATCCATCATGGTTTGATGGCGATTTTATAAAGATTCCATTTGATGCTGTCCGTAAAAACTTCGTTGAGAGCGTTGATCGCTTTGTCCGATTGTCACCATGGGGCAAGCAGATAATAAGACAATGTCTATCACTTAAGATAAATGCACCATCAAGGCAATCACTTGATGAATCAATCAAGCAATATGCCTATAAATGTCGATTCAATAAATTAGGCATATCGCAGAAGATGTTCCGCAAAACTTGGGAATCATGGTTAACAGTTACATATCCTAATATTAATCCTGCATTTATTCTTACATCACAAGGACATTCTGATTACATATCCCTAAGATATTATCTTTCATTGCCTTTTACCGAGAAGGATAAAGCAGATATGAAATTATATACTGATGGTTGGATAACATGAAGACAAAAGCAACTACAAGTGAAATTGAAATAAGGCAGATCCTAAATGAGTATCAAGACCAAAAGTTAATATTCAGATACATGAAAGCAGAAAGTTACGAAAGAATATGTGATTTTACTATAATAACCAATAAAGGATATACTATTTTGCTTGAAGTCAAGGAAGCTCACTCTATCAATACGACAGGTATGGCCCAAAAAATACTGATGAAGCGCAATCAAGTCCAAACATCAAAGGATATTATGGCATTGAACTTTCCACATCTAAAGTATTTCTACATATTAGTTCTATATTTTGGTCGAAAGGAGATGCGAGTAAGTAAATACAATGTTTATACTGATATTAGCACATTATTCCGTATTCCTAAGGCCATCATTCCTGATGATGTGGTCTCAAGAAATGCGATATACACATCTAATAATCTATCAGATTGTATTAATTATATTATAGGTGGTTATGATGAAAGTGGAAAAACAAGTGATAATAGAACAGAGATTTCAGATAACAGAAGCAATAGCGAGAATGTTCCAAATAGAACTGATCAAGGACGAAATGAACCAGTTAGCATATCGGATATTATATGTAAGCTCTCAAGAGGAAACCCAAGCAGCGATGACCGAGTACAAGGATTTCTTAGCGACTATGATAAAGTCACCACAGAAAACAATAGTACAACAACTAAAGACATCAACAGACGAGAACAGCAACCAAACCAAAACAATCCAGGAACGGATAACAAAGACTATAATAGGTGAAACGAATGTTTGATTATACATTGACATTTAATGTTATAATATTTGCTGCTGTTGCAATTCTGTTACTCGCAGTAACTGCTAAAATGGAAATAAAAAGAATATTATACAGAATGATAGGTCTATTCATCCTAACAGCACTTGTATATTTACTTGCAGCATACCAAGTTCAGTATTCAGTAAATAATTCAATCACAACTGCTCTTGGATTTACATTAATAATAATTATCATATTTGAGATCTTATTGATCGTCATAGACATATTTAAACCACTTGCGTTAGTTAGTGTGAGGGCGAGATTATGAAGGAAGAACCTATATCGAGGAAAATATCTATAAAAGAAAAGATGAGAATATTCTCAATGATGACAAAATTAGGCATCAAGGTCGGCCAGGATCAGATCGATTCTGCTATCGATTCAATCCATCCATTATGGAAAATATCTGAATTGTCAAAGGAGGCAAATAAATGTGTATATAAAAGTGATGGAACATTACAAGAAAAGCCCGATTATATCAACGCCCTTGTCAAAATTGATGAAGCCTTAGATCTATGCCATAAACAGATTGCAGGATTTAAATTGTTAGGCCAGGTCGATGTATATACTAAAATAGAAAAGGACATGTTAACCAGGTTGAACAATCAAAAGGATATAATATCAGATTATTATAAGAGTGGTGCCCATGACTAATTTGATTTTATTCAGTATATTTTTTGCAGTACTAATTGTGTTCGTATTAGTAGTTGTACTTGATTTAATTGGCCTGATTGGTATATATGAAAAAATATTTAAGCGTCAAGTTAACAGATGATGCATATAGAGAATTAATCATACTGCGTAGTTACTACGTCTTGCAGACAGGGCGGAATGTTCCACTTACGAAATTACTTGAATCTATAATAAGAGAAAATGTTACAAGAAAAAAGAACAATGTTTTTGGGAGGTATTTTAATGAAACTTAGATTATGGGAATTGCTTTGTCTTGTGGCATTATTGGCACTTATGGTATATGTTCTATTCTTTATCTATACATCGAACAATGTGGCGAACGCACTATATAAAGAAGGTTATAATTGTACTTTCAACGGGAAGCCGCTTATATATGAACTAGTGGTATCTAATAATTACTCTATGGACCTGATGACCAATCCATCTGAGAATGAAACAAAGTCATTAATAACATTATATAATGATTATCGTCAAGATTGTTATATGATATCTAATATACACTTGTCACTCCCTTAGCAAGTATCAATAAGAACCCTACTATTGTAACTACAGCAAACACAAATACAGCAGTATTGTTTATGATATTCATAAATTGTAGAATTAAAGATATTATTATACCAGCGAACCCTGCAGCAGTTATACTATCTAGTACGTCATATCCTTTTACTGTTAAACCAAATGTTATTATACTGAAAGTGGCAAGCAAAATCCCCCAACCATAAGTCGAATTGCTTGCAGTATTAGCCCAAGACATCAGGCCAGGAATGGAACTTACATTAGTTGGAAGCGTTATGTTGGTTGTATTAATTAATGGTAATAATAGTTCGTACATTTCAAACACCAAATATGAATATTGCACTGATCAATCCTAAGGCCATCACAACCAACATCAAACCATATGTTGCGGCCATTGCATAAGCTGTTGGTATGCCCATCTGTGCAAGCCCCAGTGCAATGAATGTGAGAAAGCTATAAATCGTATTAGGCAACAGATAGAAAAATGAACTCACCATAGTAACCGCGCTTCCTGCACTAGCGAGAATGTTCCCGTTCTGCAGTTGTGATTGTAATGTTACTCCTTCTGCTGATAGAACAGATACACCACTGCTTGAATTGAGATTGAGCGACGTATAATAACTTGCAATCTGTGGATTAACTGTAGCATTGTTGGCTATTGAGGTAGAGGCAATGAAATTCACCATTAAAAAGAACATTAAGACTCCAACAAAACTCAATATTACAATGCTTCGTATTGGTGGCATAACTAAAACCTCTGTCTTAATACATACACTATTATTGCTGCAAATGCAATCAAAAACCCTAATCCTATAGATGTATTATTAATTAATGCAATATAACTACTTAATAACATACCTATTGCGCCAAATATCACAACCATCTGCGGACTTATAGTCGCTCCTAATAATGTCAATCCAAGTATGATAATCAATGTAAAAAGATACCCATCTTGGCCAAATAGGGTAGCTGATTTGCCCAAACTGCCCTGATCTAAGACAATGTTAGGTATACCTTTGTAGGTAAGAACCCAAAGATACTGTGTTGAATTGGTATTATTAGCAGTACATGTTAATACCATACTTGGAGCAGATACGTTTTTGTTACAGCTGCTTACACCAAAGTTCTTTGAAACTTGTAAGGTAGCTGTTATATTCTGATTTAGTATACTCTTAACAGAGCAACTTACAGTGCTTGCGTTCGTTATGGTATCATTGCTTACATTACAACTATATTCAATATTATTGATTATACCTGTTGGTGAAGTACTGCTAGTGTTAGCAACATTAATATAATAGATGCAGGTTGTTCCGGATCCGCACGTTGCTTGTATTAATCCAGTTGTCGTAAGAAGCTTGCCGCTTAATGAATAGACACTGAAACTATATCTCTCATTGTATTGTAGATTTGTTACATATCCACCAACTGTTGAGGTTTGAAATTCGTCTACAGGAACGCTTACATTTGAATTAATGTTATAATAGAACTCCTGCACATCAGCAGCGATGAAATTGTTTGTTCCGTTCTCGACTACAATATCATAACTTGATGCATTTGTTATCTGTTGCAGATATAATTTCAATGATGTAGTTCTTGCGCTTGCACTTTGGTTAACAAGTAAAAAGTTTGTTGTACTATAATTTGTTCCACCATATTTAAATGCACCATTAACATAAAATGTTGCCCATTTTGGATATATACAAGTAGAATAAGTATTTGCTGTTGATGTTGTCGTAAATCCTGCATTTATTCCTTGAATTGTTGTGTTAGTTGGAATTATTATATAGTGGCCCTGCATCAAAATATTTTCGGTTATTGGCTGAAGATTAGAAGCGTTGTAATAAGTCCAGATAAATGCTTTGCTCAGCGTTGCGTTGCATGTCAATAGATATGGATTGTAATCGGTAAATAATGGTGATATAGATATATTTCTGAATACTTTAACATTGTTATAGATAAGGTTAACAGTTAGGGATGAATTAATATCTGTTTTGTTTGTGCCGATTGGATTTGTAATCTTGTACGTGCTTGGTTTGAATGGATTGATCAGAGTATAATAATAATAAGTTTCAAATACTTGAAGTGGAACTACACTACTATTTAATTTCAAAATAATATTTGCGCTTGCAAGTGATATGCTTTTTTTCTGTGTAATGTTGGCGTATATAGTCTGTGATGATCTGGTTGTTATATTTAGATATTTAGATGTAAGTGTAGGTATGTAATTCCATAGTGTATACTGAGTATTATTATTAAATTTAGTTTCAAGTACATTAGTACTATTAGTTAATGATAGATTAAGTGTCGCATTATAATTATGTTTACTATCATTTAACTGAGTTAATTTTACATTGTATAGAGTGCTGAAATTATAAGCTGTTTGTCCGGATTGCATTGAGAGAACATTAGATGCTATATATGTTGTACCATTATCAATTATTAAGTTAGCAGACAAAACATCTTTAGATATATTAAATGTATAATTAAAATGTTCGTTTTCTGTTTCGTATATTGTAGAACTCAATGTTGCATTATTCAGTACATAATATAATACATTATCAACTGTTTCATTCGTGTGGATTGATCCATTAACATTTACGGCGTAGAAGTTGTGCCAACCAAGATTAAGTGTTGAACTTGAATAGGTTGCTGTTGTTGTACCACTCGCAAGTGTTGTCCCTAAAGGACTTTGAACTTCACAAGTTGCACCGAGATTACATGTTGCTGTTACGGTAACAAGATTTCCAGCAAGTACTTTTGGATGTGGTGAGATTGATATCGATACTGTTGATGTTGAGCCTGTTGATTTTGTAGCACCGAACGTAATTGATGGCATGTAGTTAATAGCAGGATATGTTCGTGTTCGTATCCATTTATACTCAGCCCATCCATAACCTTCTTCCTGTGCTATAACGATAGAATAGTTGGAAGCCCACGTGTGCGCTGTATAAGTTGATGTTACTTCTTTAGTATAATTAAAATATAGATATTGTAAGTCAGATGTATTCCATGTAAGTCCCATTATTCCAGTAATTGAGGGGGAACCCACACTCGAGGCAGTACTAATTCTTATTCGAAGTTGTGGTGTGCCGCCTAAATCTTGAAAATTCTCAGCACCATACCCTGTTGGGCCTAGTGATGTTGGTGTTGACTCAGAATCATACCATATCGCCCATGCTGTATTTACAGTTGCTTCCGATGATTGAGTTACTAATGATTCTAGTATTGATGGATATCCAGTCGATTTTGAGTATATGAAAGCAAAATTTTGAGTTCCAGATACCTGACTTAAATTCAATCCATCATTAATAGATACACCTCCACCATTTAAAGATTCTGACCACAATGTAGAATTTAACGTCGTTCCATTGAAATTATCATAAAAATTAAACACCTTTCTTCCATCGTCATACTTAGCATACGTTGATGGAAGCTGAGGAGCTTCGCCTATTCCGTTTGTGCCTATGCTTGATAATGCATTAATTGAAGTATTAAAGAATCCGAGCGCTATGCCATTTGTTGCTGCTGTTGTATTCTTTATCTTTAGCCAGGTGATCAGCTTTCCTGAGGTATTGCTCTCTATCCAGGAAGGTATAACAGTTCCGTTACTCGTATAAAAATATTCAAAGTTAGCAAAGTTGGTGTTGTATTTTATATAGCCACTAAATGTGCTTTCTGATATATTAACAAGCTGCTGAACATAACCTTTATTCGAAGTCCAAGTAGAATTAAGTGTTAAATTACTATAAACATTTATACCTGAAGGATATGAGAAAGCACCACTTATACCTGAAAGCATTGCTATCAGAATGAATGAAATCCCTACAAGTTTCATGCGATCCATAATATCACCTTTTCGAATACAATACTATTACTAAAGTAAATGCCAAAATTAAAGTAATTACTGGTAAGTACGCAAACAGATAGAACAGATACGGAACCGTAGTTACTAGTGTTGCAAATGTTGGTAGTTGCTGTTCTATATAGAAGAATACATTATGTCCTATTGCTGCGAGCAGGACTTCTATTGCGACCATAAACATAGATATGACAAAGAAAACAGGATATGCATCAACAAAGAATGCGCTTATTATTGCGGCGATATTTATTGCAAAATAGACAATCACAACAGCAACGAGAAAGACGGACAATCCTGTTGATGTGTTGGTTGATATTGAATTGATAGTAGCTGCGCTTTGGTTTGTAGATAATAAAGGACTTAGATTGCTATTGATTTGTGTATATACGTAATATATTATTGTCATTGAAATTGCAAGCGCTAAAACTATTACTATCCCGAATAATACATCAGCTTGCAATTTCATAGAATAGGCCTCGACAATCCAACACTCTTGTAATATCGCTTGTTCTTTTGCTTGCCATGAATATTAAGTGATAATGATGTTATGTCAGGGGCATAATCTGTTTTGAATTTAATTGTTTTTCTTTTTGGATTTATAGTGTGTTTCCTATTCTTAATGCGTGATGGAACTCCAGTATTACCACTGAAGCCCATAGGTATATTATTAAAATCAAAGGCGTAGCTGTTTGGATTTGATGAATATAATGTTTTTGTTTTATTTTGTTGTTCCTGGATCTGAGGTTCAGCTAAGATAGACACCATTCGTTGTTTTTGGGATGTTACTTGACTGCTGAAGTATAATGTTCGGTATGGATTACTTTCTGCATATTTTGATTTTGTCGTTGAGGAAGTTGGTGTTGGTGACTTAAAGGACTGTGCAGATGGTGTTGTCTCACCTAAATAAGATACGTTTTTAACCTGAAATAAATTGATAGGGTCTATTACGCTTGATGGTTTGTATGTAGTATTATCTGATGTAATCGATATGCCCATCTGCGAGTTTATTTGACTTGATAGCTCAATTTTAATTGGAGATTTCTGAATATTATCTATAAATTGAGTTGGTTGCCTTTCCATTTGTATTTGTTGTTCGCCAACAGATGTTGTTCCGGATGTTGAATAGTGATAATTAATACTACTTGTGCTTGATGGTTTGTATGTACTGAATGATGTACTTCTGTCTGCTGATACTTTTGGTATCCCTTCTAATGTTATATCTGATGATACGCCACTTGGTCCAGCAGATGAAGGCAACAATCCTTTGATTTGATTCATGCTTCCTTCAGTTAATGCTAATATTTTTGAATCTTCTGTAGGAATATCCGGGCTTGTGATCTCTTTTGCACCAAAGCTTATAGTCTTCACCGTAAATGGAAGCTGTTTATTTCCATATTGGAAGGTTCCCCGACCACTTCCAACACTATAATCTGTTATATCCGATGAAGCTTTGGCCGGAACATCGAAATGTTGTACATATATTTCGCCTTCGGCCGTTGGTTTTGATCCTGATAATGTCAGTTTAAGTATTTTACTTCCACTAAGTTCTATATTTTCATTTTCTGATGTATATAATCTTGAAGTTACATCAGCAAGATCGCCTTTTGAAGTATAGAAAGAATATACATTACCTACACTTTTTGGTTTAATTATTTGCAATGGATCATTATTGCCTGGTACTAATCTTGCATTTTGGGATTGAGCAAATGTATATTCACCTGAATTTTTAAATATTGTTATAGACCCATCGCTTGAACTTACACCGTTGCCATTCTGAAATGAAACTGTTCTTGAAGGAACACCTTGCACTATTTCTTCTTTAGGTATTAAAGAACCATATTTGCCGTTTGTGATCTTAGATAAGAAATCACGAGCAGGACTATTATAATATAATGTTAATTTAGATCTTGATATTGCGCTTCCATCAGGATTGGTCATTGTATCAATCATTGTACCTTTTCCGGTTACGCCATTTGTGATCATCGGATCTTCTGCTGTCTTAACTTCAACAGGTATGCCTTTGTTTTGATCTATTGATGTAACCAATAGGTCACTACCACGAAGTGTCGGTGTAAAAGCTGATGAAAGACCAATCGATGCCCCGAACGTAGCAACATTCAAAAATGCACCAACTGCAATATTA
>JAJZJI010000018.1 GCA_021828345.1 Microcaldota archaeon | reverse complement strand
ACCTTTCCGGAATTAAAGGATCCAAAGACTAAAAAGCCGATAATGGAGCGTACAATATTAATTGCAAATACATCAAATATGCCTGTTGCCGCACGTGAGGCCAGTATATATACTGGTATAACAATAGCAGAGTACTATAGGGATATGGGATATAGCGTAGCGCTCATGGCTGATAGCACATCAAGGTGGGCCGAGGCACTTAGAGAAATATCTGGCAGATTAGAGGAGATGCCTGGAGAGGAAGGATATCCTGCATATTTGGGCAGAAAGGTGGCAGAATTTTATGAGCGTGCAGGGCTTGTAATATTGCTTAATGGGCTTGTAGGATCTATAACTGCAATTGGTGCGGTATCACCCCCTGGTGGGGATATATCAGAACCTGTATCGCAGAATACGCTTCGCGTTACAAGAGTATTCTGGGCACTTGATGCATCGCTTGCAAACAGAAGGCATTTTCCGTCAATAAATTGGCTTAACAGCTACTCGTTATATAATGATGATCTTTCAAAATGGTATGCTAAAAATATAGGGGAGGATTGGACAAAATTAAAGTCGCTGGCGATGGAGATATTGCAGCAGGAGGCTGAGATAAATGAGGTTGTGCAGCTAGTAGGCTATGATGCGCTTCCGGAAAAAGAGAAGGAGATATTAGATATTGCAAAGAGCATACGCGAGGATTATTTGCAGCAGAGCGCATTTGACGATGTTGATACATTCTCTTCGATAAGAAAGCAGTATCTTATGTTGAAAGCGATAATATTGCTTCATGATATGGAGCGTTCTGTTATAGAGAAGGGCGTTGTAGTCGAGCAGATGCAGAAAATAGCTGCAAAATCAATGGTTGCAAAGATGAAATTCGTCAAAGAATCTGATATAGAATCATATTTCAACGACGTTAAAAAATCTATATTAGATATAGAAAAATTAGAGATAATAAAAGCGTGATATTATGGGAGATGTATATTATAAAACGATAAATCAGATAACAAATGTGCTTCTTTTTGTGGAGGGTGTAAAGAATGCGGCATATGGCGAACTTGTTGAAGTTATAACACCAAATAATGAGCGTGTCACTGGACAGGTACTTGATAGTAGAGATGGGCTTGCGATAGTACAATCTTTTGGTGAGACGCGCGGTATGAACATAAAAGGTACAAGTGCTCGCTTTTTGGGGACAACGGCCCAGCTTGCTGTGAGCACTGATATGCTTGGAAGGGTATTTAACGGCGTGGGAAATCCACGTGATAATGGAAATCCTATATACAGCGAAGAGAAGCTTGACATAAATGGCGGCACTATAAATCCATATTCGAGAGAGGAGCCATCCGAATTCATACAGACGGGCATATCCACAATAGACTGTATGAATACGCTTGTTAGAGGGCAGAAGCTTCCAATATTTTCAAGTTCAGGTCTTCCGCATAATAAAATAGCTGCGCAGATTGCAAGACAGGCCCGCATACTAAATTCAAATGAGGATTTTGCGGTGGTCTTTGGTGGTATAGGAATAAATAGCGAGGAGGCAAATTTCTTTAGAACTGAATTCGAAAATACTGGGGCGCTGGAGCGATCTGTCATATTTTTAAATTTATCCTCAGAGCCATCTATGGAGCGCATAATACTTCCAAGACTTGCGCTTACGACTGCGGAGTATCTTGCATATGAGGAGGATATGCATGTTCTTGTTATATTAACAGATATGACAAATTATGCAGAGGCGCTTCGTGAGATATCCGCCGCAAGAGAAGAAGTTCCTGGTAGAAGAGGATATCCTGGATATACATATACAGATTTATCAACTATATATGAGCGCGCAGGAAAGATAAAGAATAGAAAAGGTTCAATTACACAGCTTCCAATTCTTACAATGCCTGGAGATGATATAACGCATCCTATACCCGATCTTACTGGATATATAACGGAGGGGCAGATTGTGCTTAGCAGGGAATTATATCGCAAGAATATATATCCGAATATAGATGTGCTTCCATCTCTCTCTAGATTGATGAACCAGGGTATAGGCAAGAATAAGACGCGCGAGGATCATAGGGGCGTTGCTGATCAGCTATTTGCCTCATATGCAAATGGAAAGGATTTAAGGAGCCTAACTGAAATTGTCGGTGAGGAAGCGCTTAGTGCAAGCGATAGGAAGTATCTAAAATTTGCTGACCAGTTTGAGAAACAGTTTGTCACACAAGATTATAGAGAGGATAGAAGCATAGAAGAGACATTGGACCTTAGCTGGGAATTGCTGTCAAACATAGAGGTCAATGAGGCAAAGAGAATCAAGGATGAATATATCAAAAAGTATGGCAAATGGGATACTAATGGCAGTAAATGATGTTAAAATAACAAGATTGGAGTTAATACGCACAAAATCACGTATAAAGGTTGCCTCCAAAGGGCTATCATTATTGAAGATGAAACGCAGTAGATTGATACTCGAATTCTTTGAGCTTGCAAAGCAGATACAGTTAATGAACCAGAATGTTGTTGAATATGTATCAAAGGCCATAGATACATCAAAGATTGCGGAGGCTCAGGCGGGAAGGCTTAATTTTGAGCGTATTGCTGCAAGAAAGCGAAATGAGCAGATTAGCGTTAATGTATCTAATGTTATGGGTGTTAAGATACCGAATCTTAATATGAAGTCTAATGGCAATAAATCCTTAAAGTACGAACTCATATCAGTTTCAGCATCAATTGAGGATGTGCGAAAAAATTATACGGTGCTATTAACATTATTAATAGAGATAGCCGAGAAGCAGAATTCGCTTAAGCGATTGCTTCATGAAATAGAGAAATTAAATCGCCGTTCAAATGCTATAGAAAATATAGTAGTGCCAAAAATGCAGCAGCGCTCCAAATACATAAAGCAGAGGCTTGAGGACATAGAGCGCGATCAGATAATATCGCTCAAAGTGATAAAGAGGAAGATTGGAAATGCCAATGGACAAGCAAATTAAGTTTTTTTACATAACGACAATGATAAAGATATTAAACATAGCAATTATTGCAATAGCGCTGTTATTGTTATATTATTTTAAGTATATATGATATTTATTGGTGATAATATTGGCCCATGATATAGAAACATTAAAACATATAAAGCATCAGGAGGTTTTGCAGGAGAAGCGTATAAAAGAGGCACAGGAGGAGGCACTGCGCATTTTGGAGAATGCGAGGCGCGAATCAGTAGAAATAATCGAGAATGCGGAGCGCGAGGGTAAATCTCTATATAACGATTACATTTCAAAAGCTCATGCACAGGCAAAGCTTGAACGTGAAGAATATGTTGAAAAGGGCAAGAGTACGGTGGAAACTCTAAAGGATGTGGACGAGAATGATGTTCTATCGATATTTGATGAATTAATATCTGAGAAGTTTGGTGTATGATTTGTTGATAGCAGAGCGCATGCAAAAAGTGCTTATAATAATACCAAAATCTAGCAGCGCTCATGTACTATCAAATTTGCATGAGCTTGGTGCAATGCAAATAGATGAGTTGGATCCAAATAAATTTAATGTATCCATATCTGAACTAAACGAGAATTATAAGCGAATTTCAGAATATGCGCAGCGTTTTAGGTCTCTTGAAAAACAATTATTGCCATTAGGCGAGCATTCAAAAATACAGTTTAATAATATGGATGAGCTCATAAATATGGCGGATAAAATAGAGATAGACAGCCATGTTGTGCTCATAAAAAAACAGATTGAAAAAATACACGCCGAAGTAAAGCAGATACACTACAACATAGGCATTTTAGAAAAAATATATCAATTCCAAGAGGATTTGCATATATTAAATAGCAAATTTATAGTATCATTTATCGTTTCCGGAAGCACTTCAGATTCTTTTATATTATCATTAAAGAATAAAATACATAATATCAGTCATATATCCTTTCCAAACACTGGTGCATCGATAATAAGCATACCGAGGGCAAATGAGCATGATTTTGGCAGCATCTCCTCGAAGTTCAATGTATCAATAGACATAATACCGATGTTAATGGGCAAGCCCAAAGCGGTTTTGGAGCGTCAGAGAGCGGATCTTAATATATTAAAAGAGAGAGAGGAATCATTAGACGTTGAACTTAAATTTATATCTGAGAAGAATTATAATTTAGTCTCTGCAATACGCGAGCAGCTCGACATAGAGATGGAGAAATTGGATGTCGTTGCAAAATTAGGCTCTACAAAATATACAGATATGATAGAGGGGTGGGTGCCAATTGCCAATATAAGAAAATTAGAGCTCTTATTAAAGGATAGCACTAAAAATCATTTCATAATGGAGAAGTTTAAAACTACCGAGATAGCCCCTACAAAGATGTCAAATCCTATAAAGTTAAAATTTTTTGAATTCTTTGTACGCTTCTATTCCCTTCCAAGAAGCGATGAGATGGATCCGACTCTGATGTTTGCTTTGCTATTTCCCTTATTTTTTGGTTTTATGGTCGGCGATGTGGGGTATGGATTAATAATGCTGGCAGGCGCATTCTGGCTTATTGAGCGACTTAAGAATCCAAAAGAGAAGAGTAGGATACCAAAGCAGATAACCAATTTTGTACATACAATAATAAGCGATAATGGGCTTATGATGTTATCAAAATCCATAATACCAGGGGCCATAATCGCTATTATATTTGGCATAGCATTCAATGAGTATTTTGGCTTTCAATTAAGCTATACCCCTCTGCTTAATGTTGAATTGGGACTTCCGACGCTTCTTGTTATATCTGGATGGATAGGCGTTCTTGTGGTGTCAGCAGGATTTATATTAGGTGCAATCAACAACATAATGGTGGGGCATAAAACTCATGCTATAGGAAAGATCGGCTGGCTTTTAGGGGCATGGGGCATTGTGATATTTGGCCTTGATATAATACATCAATCGCCTCTTGGCATATCAAACCCTATAGCAATATTATCATATGTGTTGCTAATAGTCGGAGTTGGTATCGTTGCATTTACAGAAAAATTAAGCGCTTTAATGGAGCTGCCATCGCTTATAAGCCATATGCTCTCGTATATGAGGCTTGTGGGTATATTGTTAGCATCAGTAATATTAGCACAGGTGATAGATTTTATATTTGTGCACTCTTTAGGCCAATCTATATTCATAGGTATAATAGGCGTTGTTATACTAATACTAGGTCAGCTATTTAATATCGCAATAGCCTTATTTGAGCCGGGAATACAGAGCGCAAGGCTTTTGTATGTCGAGTTCTTCTCTAAATTTTTCAGTGGCAATGGAAAAGAATATGTTCCATTCAAAAGCAGAAGGGAGAGGACTCTTAGCACATTTAATGGCGAAAAATTAAATGTTGATAATACTACAACGCAAAAAGCTCCTATATAAAATATTTATTATATCTAAAGTATAAGATCCAGTATAAGATTTAAGCGAGAATCCATTTGTGGAAGTATATTTATATTTATAAAGACTAGTTTTAATTGGTGTTTTTATTCCATCAAAGCAAAAATTAAAAGAGGGCAAATCGGAAGAATTTGATCGATTAATAGAAAGAGTAAATACTGAAGATATACAAAAAGTTGTTGCAATACTAGAAAGAAATGGCAAGGATCTTTTATTATACTGCATAAAAACTCCAGAAAAATTAAAGATTAAAGGTGTAGACGGCTTTATATTAGCTGACACAGTTGCTAGTTATGGCACGACAGATACAGTTAAACTGCTTTTAGATGCGGCAAAACAAAATGATATAATTAAAAAAATAATAACAGAATCTCATAAATTAGACGACGGCATTGAAGTGGAAACATTTGCGTTAGCACTTGCAACGTTAAGAGATAGAAAAGAAGATGATACCCCTTACTTGGAACTAGCAGAATAATACAATTATAACATTGGCAACATGTTGTAATTTTTGCAAACAAAAAAGAGAGAAACTTTAAGAAGAACTATTTATCTAATTATAATGTCTGCAATTTTTGGAAGATGTGTATAAATGTTATACTACCTTTTGCACAAGGTTTGCGACCAGCGTTTTCGGGAATCCACTTTGCAAATCTGTATAGTTCATGACAATATATCCTGTATATAATGTGCCAACGGGCCCATTAAATGGCACATTGTTGACGTAGCATTGCATATTAAATGTGGCGTTATTGCCTATCTGCAGCGTTATTGGCGGAGATACTATATTCATATGGCTATAATTTTTTGTGCTACTGCATCCTATTGTAGTTATCTGTATGCTTGATGGTGTTGCCTGCCCTAAGTTAAGATAAACTATTCCATTAGGGTATAAAAATGCCTGTATGCAGTTAAAATCGGCTGGCACAACACATTCGGATCCAACAAATGCTGACGGGTTGAATAATCCAAGATATAATATAACTGCAATTACTACTGCTATTATAAGAAGCGCCCAGCTATAAGTCATTAAATATTCAACAGCTCCTTGTAATTTAATTCCCATAAAAATACCTATAATGTTGCGACAATGCCGTCAATTACTCCATTGACTCCTATGCCACCAGTAGATCTTACGACTATTCTATGACTAAGCACCGCCCTTGCTAATGATTTTATATCATTTATTGTAACTTCGCTTCTTCCATTTATAAGCGCTTTTGCTTTTCCGCAGCGCATAAAGCTAATATCAGCCCTAGGACTGCCACCCATTACCACATGTATATCTGTTCGCGTTGCTCTGACGAGTTTTGTTATATATTTGACTACATCATCACTCATGCTTATTCCATTAACCTGCGATTGCATGTCTAATATGTCGTTTACGGATATCACTTTTTTTACTGTAAGGCGCTCCTCTCTCTCTTTAATTCTAAGAATCTCAGATTCGGCATCCTCTCCTGGATAATTAACTGTTATCTTCATTAAAAACCTATCTGCAAGCACCTTTGGCAGCGGCGTTGTTCCCTCTATATTCAATGGGTTCTGCGTCGCTATTGCTGTAAATGGCGTCGGCAGTTTTATTGTCTGATTGCTTATGGTGACCTGCCTCTCCTCAAGTGCTTCAAGCAGTGCAGTAGTAGTCTTTGGCGGCGCTCTGTTAAGCTCGTCAACTAGTAATATATTTGTAAAGATAGGCCCTCGTTTTAATTTCGGACTTTTGTTCTCATCTGTATAAACATATCCTATAATATCATTTATTACAAGATCTGGCATTCCCTGTATTCTATTAAAATCAGCATCAATTGCGTCTGATATTGTTTTTGCCATTGTGGTTTTTGCAACGCCTGGAACACCTTCTAGCATAACATGCCCATTTGCGACCATTGCGATGAAAATAAGCTCTATTATATCATCATTGCCAGCGATATGCTTCTTTACTTCCTCTAATACACTTAAATATGCGGATTTTGCATCCATCAACAAACCTCAAAACCTTTTTATACCCTTTCAGCTAAAATATTAATAAATGATTGTATACAAGTAGCAAATACTTTATTTATAAGTTTTGGTATACTTCATGATTTTTAGGGTGTGTTTATGATTGGGAAGGATTCGAAGAGCAATGGAACTGTGTCGTTAAATAATGTAAGCGAAATTTTGGAGGGCAGGCGAAAGGAGCGCGATCCTATATACGAGCAGGAGATAGCACTGGAGCATTCAAAGAAATTCACATTGAGCAAGGCTCAATATGAGAAGCTCTCAAAGAAGCTTAATGCGATATCTGGCATAAAGCCATCGATTGTATCAAAAATATTAGATATACGTCCAACCACAGAGATGTTATTGAAGCAGATACTTGCGTTTGATAAAATAACACTAGATGAGTCTGTGATAAAGGAGATTATAGCTATAATGAAGGAATCTGAATGAATAAGAGATTGGTGTTTATATGGAGAGTCATGGTGAGGAGAGAAAGGAGGATTATTCATACGTTTTGGATTTTTTGCCTAAGGGGAAATCGTCTTCTGGCAAATCAGATCCTATAGCGCAGATAATGGGAGAGCGATGGTTTACTCTGCTTGAGGCAACAACAAAGCCTAATGCAATTTTAAATATAGGGGAGAAGGTTTATATTGGCAGCGGAGAGCGCGATAAAATAATGTTAATTAAGACAAGAATACAGTATTCTGAATTGACGCAGGCTGCAAAGAATGCGCTAAATAATATAATACTTAATATAATTAAGGAGAATGAGAAGCGCTTTGTCGATATATTCAACAATGCCGCCTCAATAAATATAAGGCAGCACTCCTTAGAACTGCTTCCTGGTATAGGCAAGAAGCACCTTACAACTATTTTAAAAGAGAGAAATATAAAGAAATTTGAGAGCTTTGCGGATCTATCATCGCGCGTTTCATTGCTTCAGGATCCAATGAAACTAATTTCGGAGCGCATAGTAACAGAGCTTGAGGGCAACCAACGTTTTTATCTATTCGTAAAACCATATACACCAAGACTGGATAGATCATAAATGTTTTTTCATGCCGTTTAAAAATATAGAAAATAGAAGATGCGCGAATAAAATGATTATACGTTCCGATTCTTTAAGCGTATTTTTATCCGATATCTCTATTAGCGATGCAGATGCGATAGCAAAAAGTGCAAATAATCTGGATATCTCACAAAATTTTGGCAGCATTGAGAGCTTTCCATTTCCATATACGAGAAAGGATGCCATTGCTTTAATAGAGAGTGCAATGATCGGCTATGCAACAAATTCTGCTTATCATATGGCTATTAGATCTATCAAAACAAAAGAGCTCTTAGGCATGATCGCTCTGCATGATATAGATTATAGCAATAAGCGATGTGAGATGGGGTATTGGATAGGTCCTGAAAATCGCAATAAAGGGTATGCTTCAATGGGAATACTACTCGGTATGCACTTAGGATTTGAGATATTATCATTAAATAAAATATCATCAAAAGTGCTAGATTTCAATGTAATATCAATTCATATACTTAAAAAATTGGATTTTAAATTAGAGGGTATATTAATAGATAATTGTTATGTAAAAGATTCTAAACATTTAAATGGCGGGTACTTTGCAGATCAGCATGTATATTCTATATTCAAAGAAAAATATCCAAAGCTAAATACAAAGTCAAGTATAATATACTAAACTCTTATTAGAAATTTAGGAACGTGCTTCATTACATAACATCATGATGTTTAACACATTTTTATCGAAAATAAAATGATGTATAAATGCTGATCATATCTTAAATTACTAAATCAAATTTTAATAAAATATAATAAACTATAAAATTACAAATGTATAAATATATACGTATATAAATATATAAATGTGAAAGTATGGGGAATAAAAGAAATGTAACACTTTCGGTAGATGAAGATATAGTAAAAAATGCTAAAATATCATTGCTTTTAAGCAATACGACTATGAGTCATGTTCTCGAAGAGGTGTTAAAAAGTAAAATAATGACAAATACTATAAGCTCTCTTGCTTCTGATTTAGGCATCATACTTGTAAGGATAAATCCCTATAATATACCAAAACTAAGACCAAAAGTAACTAAGGATTTTAGTATTAACGAAACAGTAAAACAGATACGTGAGGTTTAGTTATGAGGGTTTATTTAGATACGAGTGCTTTAATAAAAAGATATATAACTGAAGATGGAAGCCAAGATATAGATAAAATATTTATTAGTGCTGCGGACAGTAAAGATTTAATTATAATATCTTATTGGAATATAGGCGAAGCGGCAACTGTTTTTGATAAGTTTAGCAGAAAATCAAAATCACAGCAAGGTACAAAATTAATGAATATAATGTTAGATGAGTTTCAAGAACTTGCAAGACTTCAAATGATAAATATAGTAGAGGTTAATCAGAATTATTTAAAGGAAGCTATAAGATTTGTATTTAAGTATCATATTTACGTATCCGATGCTATTCAAATATCAACGGCGAAGGTTGAAATGGCAGATCTTTTTGTAAGCGGAGATAAAATATTAATAAAAGCAGCATCAGAAGAAGGAATGAAAACATTTTTAGTATGATAATTACGCACAACAATTAATTCGTAAATTTAAAATTATAAAAATTTATAAACACTAAATGCCACAGTGTTTAAAAATTTAAGGGTGTATTAAAACTATTCAATTCTGCCGCGCTTCTTTATCTCTACGATTTTCTTTAAAAGACTTTTCTCATCATCACTTAAAAGATGTGCAAATTTATCTGAAAGAAGCTTCTCATCCGCATCCTTTACGCGCGTATATAAAAATTGACTCTCCTTTATCTGTCTTCCAAATGTTGGCTCATCCATAGATATTGCAACGCTATCTCCTTTCTTTGCAATATTAATTTCGGATTTCTCATTCTGTATGCCCTTTATCTTTCCTATTACCTCCCCATTTTCATCCATCATTAAATATCCCGGCATTATTCTTCCTATTTCAACATATATACCAAAAACGGCTGGGTGCGATGCCCTAAAGCATCTATCACGTAGCACCTCTATTTTTCCAGGAAATATGAGTTCGCTTTCTAATTTTTTGCTGATATTTTTCTGCGCATCTAAAATATATGCTTTATAATCCTCTATTATTTTGTATATAATATTTCCGTTTATTATCTTTACATTGCTTGATATTGCTGTGGATTCGGCCTCAGCATCTATTGGTACATTAAATGCAAGTATTAATGCGTCTGTTGGATTTATCGCATACATGCCAAATGCGTCAAGCACATCCCTTTTTGTTACAGCTCCAAGACTTCTTTTGCTTATTTTTATATCTTCAGATTCCAATAATTTTGATATAGCCTCTATGCTTCCTATCGAATCCGCCTTAAGTACTATCCCATTATCATACGTTTTGAATATATCCCCAATTTCAGATTTTATCTGTTCCAAATATGTATCATCTCTAACCTCAACTATCGGAGATCCAGGTATTGCATCATCTAATCCATTTCCGCTTATTTTAACCCCAGAGGCGGCGCTAACACTCTCTACATAACTAAAGTTGCTTGATGATTCGCGTATCTCATGCAAAGGTTTTGGTTTTAATAACGCTTTTATCTTAACTTTTTGTACAGAATTTTGTGTTGCAAATGCAATAGTATCATTAACATGTAATGTGCCCTCATATAATATAACATCAATTGTCATACCAAGTCCTTTGAGCTCGCGTTTCTCAAGTATGCTGCCCCTTGCAGGACCATTCACTTCAATATTAAGCTTCATCTCCAAAAAGCGCTGCGATAAACCTGTGACAAGCATAAGTAATTCAGCTATGCCCTCCCCTGTCTTTGCGGACAATGGAACTATGGCAAGCTCTGTTTTAAAATCCTTTATTCTATCAAAGCGCTCACTGGTAAAGCCAAGTTCGCTTATATTACCAATAATCTCATATATGCGCTTCTCAAATTCCTCAGATACATATGCATTCTGTTTTTTTAAAGATTCCATTATGCTAGTGGTGTTAGACTTTATCCATCCGCTTATAAGATCTACCTTGTTTGCCGCAATAATAAATGGGGTTTTATACTCTTTTAATATCTCAACGGCCTCTATTGTCTGAGGTTCAAAGCCCTTTGTTATATCAACAACAAGTATTGCAAGATCTGCAACACTGCCTCCTCTTCTTCTTAAATTTGTGAAGGCCTCATGTCCTGGCGTATCTATAAAGAGCAGTCCAGGAATTGATATATTCGTATTCATGGATTTTAACATCGGACCGCAGATTTTATTTATTACGCTAATAGGAACCTCACTTGCACCGATATGCTGCGTTATGCCTCCAGCCTCTTTTGCGGCTATTGTGGAATTTCGTATCTTATCTAATAGTGATGTTTTGCCATGGTCTACATGCCCCATTATGCATATTATAGGCTGTCTTATCATAAATATCAACATCTTAACTATTTAGTAGCAAATACTCTATATTTTAATATATTCTTGTATAAGATATATAAAGAATAAGGTAATTGCATGATAGAGAGGAGCTTGGTTCTTGTAAAACCAGATGGCGTTTATAGGGCTATAATAGGCAAGGTAATAGATAGATTTGAGACTGCAGGATTAAAGGTTGTTGCGCTTAAGATGTTAAAACCATCAAGTGAATTTGTCGGTAATCACTATGCGGCGGATGATGAATGGTTAAAGGCTGTTGGCACAAAGGCAAAGGCATCATATACTGAGAAGGGTATAAAGGTGACAGAAAGCGAGATGGAGATAGGGCATAAGATAAGAATGCAATTAATAGACTTTCTTGCAAATGAGCCTGTTGTCGCAATGGTTGTAGAAGGCAACTGTGCAATATCTATAATAAGAAAGATTGTAGGTTCAACCGAGCCAAAGTCTGCAGAGAGTGGTTCTATACGCGGTATGTTCTCTAATGACTCATACGATCTTGCTGACAAGCAGAATAGAGCAATGAAGAATATAATACACGCATCAAGCAGCGTTCTAGATTCAAAGAAAGAGATTGATGTATGGTTTAAAAAGAATGAAATTTTAGATTATAAAAGAGCTGATGAATCAATACAATATTGACATTGCTAATTAATTGCATAAATTTATGTATTGGCGTTTACCGCCAAGTTCTTATAACAGAGATAAATTTATAATGTTTTCTTTATAGTATTGTTTATATTGTGTATTGCTTGGCAAATATAAATAATTATAAAAAAATTCTAGTGTCGTTTTTGATACTATTGGTTTTGCAAAATGTATCATTTAGCGCTAGTACGGTTACCGCAAATGTTACAGTTACCTGCCCATTTAATGTAATATTAAATACAAATTCGACATATATAAAATATTCAAACATCGAATTTAATTATACTGGATCATCACTTGCACAGTGTAATATTGGTAATCTATCAGGATATATAAACGTAAGTGCGTATGGAAATTTTAGTGTACAGTACCAGAAAAAAATAAGTATATCAAATGTAAATAAGACGTTTAGCGGCAATATAATAATAAATAGCTCTTATCTTAAGAATGGAACAGAAATTGCTGCGCTCTCTTTAAATAATTTTAATGCTTATAACACGAGCAAGAAAGAATTTATTTTGGAGAGTCCTGCAAATATAACAATAACAAATTTTTCTGAGAGCGCAAGCACTTTAAATCCAGGATCTACATTTTCGTTTACAATTGATGTATCTAATAATGGTCAATTGGCATCAAATTCGGTTGTTTTAAACATGTCAATTACTGGTGCATACAATTCGATTAGCCTTTATACAGAACCTGCGCTTGCGCCAGGGTCAAATGAGACAATAACGATAATAGAGCCCTCAAATTTTACCTCTAAATATGGTAATTATAATGTAACTTTGGTAGCATATACTAATACTTCTGGATATTCATTTATTAAGAGCATTTCAAAGAAAAAGTTTTTAGGTTATAGTATAATTCCACTATCAAACCAAATCCCAAATGGTAAAAGTGCTCCTAGGGTGAATATAACAAGTATAAACGAGTCGATAGTCCCAATCCCACAACTTGTTCTATCCGATGTGCCCCTATATCTTTCAATTCAGAACGATTCGCCGCTTGTGACTCAAATAGGATTTTTAAATACTGCTAATGTTTCAGAAAACATAACACTTTCAACGCAGTCCAATTTTAATAACATAATAAAATTTTCTTCCAACAACATATATCTTAATAAAGGAAGCTTTCTTAGTGTGCAGCTTGTATTTATACCACAATTAAATATGTCGCCGGGCACATATCTAATACCAATAAATATAACAACACATGTGCTCGGTGGTTCAACATCAAATCAGCACGAATTTATTACTCTTAATATCTATAAAAAGATAAATAACGTGCCATCAATTTTAAATCAGATAACCTTATCAAACAACACAAAAAATGCTTCTGGGACAATAACAATATTAGCTCCATCAAATACGTCTTTAGCTAATGTAATATTAGTTACAAAAATTCCATTGTCACTTGTAAAAAATGAGTCTCAGATATATGCATATGGCGCCCAAAATAACATAACCATCGTTGGTGGGTTTTATGATATAAATTGGCATATTGACTATGTAACAAAAGGTAGCAGGGTATATCTATACTATAATATAGAGGACCCAAAAAATCAACTTCTATTGCAAAACTTTCAAAATGTATACGAATCCGAATCTATACAGAAAAACAAAAATACCCTCAATTTAATAAAAATAAACACCCCGACATTTTACACAAATTCTACTAATGTTATTTCATTAACCTCTCTATATACCGGAACATCTATTACTAATGTAACATTCAGTTTAAGTGATTACAATAACGCCCAAATATTAGATCCAATACAAGTCGTCAATGTATCCCCAAATGAACTTATAAATACAAATTTTCATATAAAGATAAATTCAACCACCGGCACAGAAATTTTTAATCTGCTTATAATGGGCAATGGGATAAATTATTCAACATCAATACCTACAATAGTAGTTCAAAAATTGAACGCTAATGCTATAAGCAATCAATTTAATCTTACCAAAACAAATAGCACTATTTTGCTGCAGCATCAGATAAATAGTTTTTATGCAAATTTTGATATTTATTTGATAGCAGTGGGATTTTTATTGTTAATTGTGATATTAATAGTGATGATATCTAAATCAAAATCTAAGGCAAAATATGATTCGCAAAGAAGCTATGAATTAAAACGTATAAAGGATCAGATAAAAAGGGAATAGGTAGAATGTCAAATAATCCTTATTTAATAAAAGTTGCTTCCCAAAAGGGTGGTGTTGGTAAGACTACAATATCTGTAAATCTTGCCACTATACTACAAGAACTTGGCAATAGTGTTCTTCTTATAGATTTTGATGTGGCAAATCCGAGTGTTGGGTTTCATTTGGGGATAGAAAATCAGAATGTGGGTTTGGATGATGTATTAAAAGGAAAGGCACGCATTGAAACGGCTACCGTTTTACATGCGCCTACTGGACTTAGGATAATTCCTGGAAATATAAGAAGTTCTTCACCTCCACCAACATCTGTGCAATTGGCAAAATTTGTGAATGAGCTTAGGCGGACTAATTATAATTTTATAATATTTGATACAGCTCCAGGATATTTAGTTCCAGAATTGGTTGATGTATCAAATGAGGCAATAATAATAACGACTCCAGAATTGAGCTCTTGTACTAGTTGTATAAGGCTTGCAAATTCATATAGAAAACATAATCTAAAATCTCAACTCGTCATAAACAGAGTTAAAAATAAAAGATACGAGTTGCATATAAAAGAGATAGAGGAGATGTATGGCTCTAAGGCGGCGGCCGTTATACCTGAGGATGAGATCGTGCCTGAGAGTATAGCAATGCATGTGCCTGCATACTTAAAAGATAAAAAAAGTGCCTTCTCTAAAGCAATATTAGAATTATCACGTTTCTATTCTTTAAAAACCCAAGATAATATACGTACAAGAAGTTTTGGCCTTATTGGCTTAATAAAACGATTATTAGGCTTAAATTAATTAATTTAATATAATAAAACGTAATGGTATAAATGAAAAAAAATTACATGATTCTAATAACCCTAATACTCCCATTGCTGTTAATGAGTGCATCAATAAACACTACAAGCTCCTATAACACAATGAATATAACAAACACAATAACTTACAATTCAATGAATAGCGCTTCAAATTCTATAATTCTAAATACAACAATAAAGACAGTATATGTTTCAAATAATGCAAGTACAAAAAATATAACCGTTTTTGAGCATGGCTTACCTAATGGATTTAAATGGAATATAATTTTAAATAATACAATTATATTAAATGCAACTGCTCCGAATGCAATCGTAGTATTAATGGGTAATTACATATTATCGGCGCCGTTTCTAAAATATTCTAACTTTACTTATGTTCCAAATATGAGTAGCATAAATACTGTCGGTATAAATGAAATTAACATCTCTTATATTATGCTTCAAAATACTAATTTTTTTGAACAAGGTCTTCCAAATAACAGTTTATGGTATGTAACGTACTCAAATATAACAAAATCTGCAAAAACAAATACAATTACATTTAATGTAACTAATGGAAATTATCTATTGTTAGTGCCTAATGTGTCAATTGGAAACGCCACCTACATTGCGCAAGTTAATAAAAGCTATGTGCAATCTGGAGCTAATGTAAATATAAAATTTAATATGTCCAATATACATACGTATAACCGCAGTAATACCACTTTAACTAATATTGAGTCAAATAAAAATAGCTCTTATAATAATTCTAATAGTACACAAGTGATATCAAAAGTTATACAACCTCAAAACGTTTCCATTTATAATGCAAATAAATTTAACAAAAACTTTATACAAAATTCACTACGATTTTATAATGTAACAAATGGCTCACTACTCGATTCGAATCTTAGTATACAAAATTATACAATAGAAAATCAATTATGGGTCAATAATTTTACTTCCATAACTGGACAAAAAATTAAAGCCTTAAAAAACTACATACGCTCAAAGCATCAAAATATAAATGAAATAAATAAGACCTTTTCAATTAAATATGGATTGTTAAAACAAAATAACCGGGTTGTGTCCGCCGGGAAAAATTTGAATTTTATATTATATAACAATAGTACAATAGTATACTATCAATTTAATGTAATAAAGAGCCCTCAAAATTTAAGCATAAGTATAAATGGTAACAATTTTAGTACGCCAAATGCTACAACAAATATGTATATTCCTATTGGTCTAGGTAAAAAAAATTATAATTTATCAATATCTATGAACAATAAAATAAATCAGAATAATAATGAGATATATACGTATTCAATTAAATTTAGCAACAATACCATATTTTCTGGAAGTGGTAATTATACTAACTTCAATAAATTTTTTAGATATAATTTAAAAGGGGACATAAGCGCAACTGTGACCTTTGGTGCATTTGGCGATTTAAATTATAGTGCAGTAGATCCGACAGTAATAATAATACCTGTCAATATTCTGTATTATTTACCAATTACTATCACAAACAATCAAAGTATTGCAACATCAACGCCATTTCAACAGATGATTTCAATAAATAGTCTTGTATATAAAAATTATGAATCTGGAAATTTGAATAACATTGAATTTTTTTATTCAAATAGCACCTTAGTACCATCATGGCTTGAAGGAAATTCATCTTATAATTTAAATCCTGGCACTTCAAATATCTCCACAAATACTATATACTGGCTTAAATTAAATAATATCACTGCAAATAGCAATGTTATTGTTTATATGGGATTTGCAAATCACTCTACAAATCTTTTTAGTAGTTCTATAACGGGTGAGGCGCCAACATTATCCTCAACGTATGGAAGTTATGATAATGGTGGTAGTATTTTTAATTATTATCAGAGCTTTGGTTCGTTATCATCGTTTCCAAGTCCTTGGCAATTAACGCCAGGGTCAGGTTCAGGAAGCTTTACTACTAAATATTATGAAATAGGTGCCAATACTTCGGCAGGAGGCATAAATACGTCAAGCCAATATAACACAACAAAAAGTTTATTTGAGGCATATCTAACAATACCATTGACAACTGGTATTAATATATCTGGTTTTGGCGCTGGAAATAAATATTTTGTATCAACTTCGCATAGCGGCTCAAGGGATGATATTGGTGATACAACATCTGGTTCTGGTATGGCATATACATCTGTAATGAGTACAGTCTCCGGAAGTTTGCAATTATATACAAACTTACACCCAGCTGTTGGTTCTACAACATATAATGGGATCCCTACCGTTTATGGAATAGGGTATAATTCAAATTATAATGCAACATATTTTTTTGAGAATTATAATAATGTTTTTACAGATCTAAAAGCTCCAAGCCACCCAGATATGAGTTTAACCGTGGTTAGTAATCTAACTGGCGAGGATGTATACTGGTTTAGGATGAGATACATGCCCCCAAATGAAATTATGCCAAGTGCCGCGCTTGGTACTTTATTTGGCGTTGTAAGATTTTCAGAAAGCGGTCTGCCTAATTCTAGCGAACTATGGAATGTTACCTAT
>JAJZJI010000147.1 GCA_021828345.1 Microcaldota archaeon | reverse complement strand
ATCAGCAATCAGCTTATCAATGTCATTAAAATCTGAGAATGCCTCTCTGATATTATCAAGCAAATATTTTGAATCCTCCTCAAAACTTATAAAAATAGATGGAATGCCAAGCTTTGCATTTTTATATGCAACCTCAAAACAGAGCAATGTTTTTCCAGCACCTGGACCACCAGCTATGACAACCTGGTTACTTATTGGCACTCCGCCATTTAACATATTATCTAATCCATTTATGCCCGTTTTCATTCTATTTTTTGAACTATCAGACTCATACATAAGTATACCCGCTATTAATTAACATATGAGATATTTATAAACTTTGATTATATTATTATGCCACTGCATTAAAAGTATATAATTAAAAAATATGAATAGATAGAATAATACAAATTTAACCCACTTCTGTTCTCTTAAATGCATATGAAGCAATTGATATAGTTATAGCTAATGATATTAAAAGCATTATAAAATCAAGTATAATTGGAAATGTTGAACTACCTGTTAGTGTGCCCCTTAAGCCATCAACACCATAAGTCAGTGGATTTATATAGGGTATATACTGCACAAATAGGGATAGTCTTAAATTTTTCCAGAGCACCCTGCGTCTCTTTATTAGAACTAAGTTCTATCGCAATAATAAGATTATTTTTTGCAGCAGATAGCATCTTGTTTAACTCTTTAGTCTCATTAGGATCAATATGTAAAGAGCCAAAAATATATATCATTAAATAGCCAAATTTTATTTCTTACTACCATAAATTAAATATGCGATCGCCGGGATTTGAACCCGGGTCATTGGCTTGGAAGGCCAAAGTCCTACCAGGCTAGACTACAATCGCATAGGATATATTATATGTTAGCAGTAATAAAAAACTTTGCAAATTAAATAGAATTCAATTTATTTGGTTTTGCAATAATTTCCAACGCCCTATTATATCATTTCCCTCAATAAAAACAAAATTGTTTTTTTCTGCATATCGCATCGCATCTCTCTTTGATAGTGCTTTGCCATCATCGGATAACATCTCAACTATTGTCGCAGTATCCACCATATTTGATAACTCAGTTAGAGCTATTGACAACTCCGTATGTCCCTGCCGATCATTAAGGAGTCCTTTTGAACTAATAAGTAACTGCACATGCCCAGGTATTTTAAATAATTTGGGGAATTTGACAGCCATACTCATACCATCATTTTTGGCAATGCTTGATACATTTGCAAATTCTAAGATGGTTGCAGATCGTTCTATGTCAGAAATCCCAGTTAATGTTGAATTTAAATCTATAGTTATAGAAAATGACGGCTTAGAATTAGAATCTTTATACGTATGCATATTCTTGAATATTTCTAATTTAGATTTATCAAATGCATCTATTACGTATGGAATGCCGAGCTTTGATGCAATATTGTTTGAGACCGTAGTACATATTAGACCTCCACAATCCTTTCGCATTGTTCTTAACGTATTTGGTGTTATCTTCTGCGAAGCCACTGTCATATCAGTCTCTTCTTCTCTGCCATCAGCATCGTATATCAACACCGGTTTACCCATGCGCATACTCTCTATTGCTTTTTCTATGATTTCCATATTAACACTAAAATTAGAATCTACATATATGCTTAAATATATTGACTTAGACATTTGGCGATTGCCGAAACTACTATTGACGAAATAGTATTGATGCCTATTTATCAGTGATAATTATATATCCTTAGTATATAAAATCTAATGATAATTATGGAAAAAGTTTTGATTACTTCAGCATTACCCTATTCATATTCACTCCCGCATTTAGGCAATATAGTTGGTTCTGTACTACCAGCAGATGTATATAATAAGTATATGAAATTATCTGGGATAGAATCTATTTTTATATGCGGATCGGATCAGCACGGTGCCAAAATAGAGCTAGAGGCATTAAAACAAAAAAAGAATCCTGAGGATATTGCCAACCAGATACATGAAAAGATGAAAAAATTATTTGCGGATTTTGGCATTGAATTCACTTACTATGGCAAAACGCATACAGAGCAAAATAAGGAAGTTGTATACGAATTTTTCAACGCACTTAAAAAAAATGGATACATAATAGAAAAAGAGGACATGCAGGCATACTGTAATTTTGATAAGATATTTTTATTTGATAGATTTATTGAGGGTACATGTCCATACTGCGGCAGTTTGCACGCACGAGGAGATCAATGCGATGATTGTAACAAATTACTTGATCCTATACAAATAATCAAACCACATTGTAATATATGTGGTAATGAGAGCATAGAATTTAAAAAAGTTAAGAATCTTGCGCTCGCGTTAAATAAATTAGAGCCAAAAATAAAGGAATTTATTGAGCAAAAATCAAAAAATGATTGGAGTAAGAATGCTATAAACAAACCATTAAGTTTTATTGAAACGGATGGATTAAAGCAAAGAGATATTACACGAAATTTAAGGTGGGGATTCCCAGTTCCATTAAATGGATATGAAAATTATGTATTTTATGTATGGTTTGATGCAGTCATTGGATATATTGGCATAACAAAAGAATGGACGGATAAATGGAGACATTATTGGACTGATGAACACATAAAAAGAATACAATTTATGGGTAAGGATAATATAGAATTTCACACAATTGTATTCCCAGCAATTATCATAGGCTCAGAACTAAATTATAAACTTGTAGACACGATAAGAGCATCGGAATTTCTTAATTCACGTGGCGTAAAATTTTCCAAAAGCAGAGGAGTAGGGTTAAACATCGAAACTGCCCTTAATATATTAGGTAGAGATTATTGGAGATTTGTGCTTATGTATTTGTACCCTGACGGTTCTGATACTGAATTTTCTATAGAAGTATTGACTGAAATAGTAAATAGCATAATGAATGATAAAATAGGCAACCTTGTTAATAGGGTTTTAACAATAGCAAAGCGCAATGCCCAGTTAATAGGCGATAAATCTGAATTTGATACCCCCACATATAAACATATGATTAGTATATGCAGCAATTACAAATACCACTTTGAACACATAGATATGCGCGGCGCGATAAGAGATGTTGTTGAATTAGCAGAATTAGGCAATGCACTTATGAGT
>JAJZJI010000017.1 GCA_021828345.1 Microcaldota archaeon | reverse complement strand
TTTTTTATTCTATTATTTTTTACAAACCCAGCATTTAATTCTATTATATACCTGTCAGGATTTTTTGGTTTATATGTTTTGCAATTAAACATTGAGGTGCATGGTTTGGCATTTTCGCGAATGTCTATGATCTCAAAATTACTGTTTACCCATAATATATCTATGTTGAAATGCATGTTAAGCATCCATATACTATGGTAATCATCCCCATTGAACATAAAGAACATACCCATATTGGTATCTAATGACTCTTTATACATAAGTCCAATCATTCTTTTTATAAAATTATCTGCAATAAGTACATCAATTTCTTTTTTTTCTATTGTGATTTTAACTTTATTATAATGCATACGTTTTTGCAAAAATTTTAATAGTGCCATTTGTATACCTATTTTGTTAATGATAAGCTCTGCTCTCTCATAAACTGCTGTAAATAATATTTACTACCACTACCCTTGCCTGTGAGTCCGCTCGCCTTCCAGCCTACGAATGTGTGTAAACCTACAATTGCCCCTGTTGTCGCGCTAGTTGCCCTATTTATATAAATGACTCCCGCCTCTATTTTACTAGAGAACTCATTTATCTCATTTTTATTTCTGGTGTATAATCCAGCTGTAAGTCCGTATTTAACATCATTTGCCATATCTATTGCTTTGTTAAAATCATCAAATTCTATTATTGCAAGTATAGGTACAAAGAGTTCATTATGTACCAGTTCATCATCATTTTTTAATTCTGCAACTATCGGCTCAACATAATATCCATTTAATTGAATTGGCACCCTATTGCCCCCATATAATAATGATCCAGTTCTCTTTATCTTATTTATTGATTCGGTATATCTAATATATGCATTTTCACTTATCAATGGACCTATGTAATTACTTTTTTTAAGAGGGTCTCCAATATGTAATGTTCTTACTTTTTCTATTAATTTACTTATGAAAATTTCTTTTATTGAAGAGTGTACATACACTCTTGATAATGCACTGCATTTTTGTCCTGCATAACCAAATGCTGCACTCGAGATACCATCTATTGCTTTTTCTATATCCGCATGTTTAGATACTATTGTGGGATTTTTACCCCCCATTTCTACAACAAAATTTTTTTGCAATCCCAAATCAAGGCTTTTTTTAATCATGCTAATACCTGTATCATATGAACCTGTAAAAGCTATTCCTGAAACATCCTTATTTATTACCAATTCATCGCCTATCTCATTTCCAGGTCCCGTGATAAAATTAAATACGCCTTCAGGTAGGCCAGATTCTTTTAATAGTTGGTATATTTTTAATCCTGTAAGCATTGTCATGTTATCCGTCGATGAAGGCTTAAACACTACAGTATTACCGGTAATAATTGCCCCTATACTCATTCCAGACGATATGGATATCGGAAAGTTAAATGGTGCTATAATACCAAACACACCTACTGGTAATAATTTTATATTAACTACCTCAGATGCGCCTGGTGCTCCTTGAAATCCAGCATTAACTTTTATCTTACTATCACTAGAAATATTTTTTCTTATATACCCTTTGTTAGATTCCATATCGTTTGCATAATAATTAGCGAAATCTATTGCTTCATCCACCTCTCCAATGGACTCATATCTAGATTTTCCGTTCTCTAAACTTAATATCGCTGCTATATCAAATTTATTTTTTGATAATAAAATTGCAAAATTTTTAAATATCTCAACACGTTTTTTATAATCAATCAAGCGCCATTCATTAAATGCTTTTTTTGCTGCCTCTATAGCCATTTTTGCATGTTCACGTTTTCCTTTTTGGAAACGACCTATTATTATATTTTTATCTATTGGAGAATATTCGGTTAGCAGACTATCTGAATTTACAGCTTTTCCTGATATATACATAGGGTATGTAGCCCCAATGCTCTTTTTGAGCCTTAAAATTGCATCATCAAATAATTTATCAAATTCTATCTCGTTATTACTTTCCATAAATTTTTTATAAGTAAATTCATTTTTAAATTCTGAATAAGGCATATCATCACATCAATATAGTATAATCATAACACATCTTTTTATAAATGATTTTTAAATTCGGTTTTGATAATTTGTGGATAAATAGACAATTTAACATTTAATGCAGTTACATTAATTTAATTGTGATAAATAAAAATTATAATAAGCTTTAAAAAGGAGAATGTTCAGATTATAACTGAGTTATAATTAAGCATTTTATTGTAATTAATAGTTAATGTTCATCTCGTGGTTTTACTATGTCTAATGCAAAGGAGCAGTTCGTCGGTACAAACGAACAGGAATATATGGAGAAATATGGTTTTAATGATAAGATCGATTATAAATTCAAAAGCGACAAAGGGCTATCTGAAGATATAGTAAGGGAGATATCTAAAATAAAGAACGAACCAGAATGGATGCTTGAGAAGAGGCTAAATGCATATAAAATATTTAAAAGTAAACCTATGCCTAAATGGGGTGCTGATCTTGAAGGCATAGATTTTGATGACATTTACTATTATATAAGGCCTACAGACAAAAAATCTGATAGTTGGGATTCTGTACCGGATGATATAAAAAAGACATTTGATAAACTTGGTATACCTGAGGCTGAACGGAAGTTTTTTGCAGGTGCAGAGGCGCAGTACGATAGCGAGGTTGTATATCATAGCATAAAAGAGGATCTTAAAAAGCAGGGTGTTGTTTTTACTGATACAGATACCGCAGTGAAAGAATATCCAGAATTGATGAAACGTTATTTTGGTACTGTTATACCAGATAACGATAATAAGTTTTCTGCGTTAAATAGCGCTGTATGGTCTGGAGGTAGCTTCATATACATACCAAAAAATGTTAAACTTACAATGCCACTTCAGGCATATTTTAGAATAAATGCTGAAAAGGCAGGTCAATTTGAACGAACTCTTATAATAGCTGATGAGGGTGCCGATGTTACGTACATAGAAGGATGCACTGCACCAATATATGTGAGTTCTTCATTACACTCGGCTGTAGTTGAACTTGTTGCCCATAAAAATGCACATATTAGATATGTTACTATTCAGAATTGGTCAAAAAATGTATACAATCTTGTTACTCAACGTGCATTTGCGTATGAAAATGCATACGTCGAATGGATTGATGGCAATATAGGAAGCAAAGTGAATATGAAATATCCAAGTGTATATTTGAAAGAGCGTGGCGCAAAGGGAGAAATATTATCTATAGCTGTTGCTGGAGAATCACAAATACAGGATTCTGGAGGAAAGATTCTTCATCTAGCTCCAGATACTACATCAAAAATAATATCTAAGAGCGTTTCAAAAGGCTCTGGGCTTACCACATATCGTGGTCTTATATATGTTGGAAAGGATGCTGCAAATGTAAAGTCTGCCGTTCGATGTGATGCGCTTTTACTTAATGAAAATTCAAAGACCAATACATATCCTTATATGGAGATGCATAGAGAGGATGCAAGTATAACACATGAAGCTACTGTGGGAAAAGTTGGAGAGGATGAATTATTTTATTTAATGAGTAGAGGTCTTAGTGAGGAGGATGCACTTACTACTATAGTGCTTGGATTTATAGAACCACTTGCAAAGGCGCTACCTATGGAATACTCTTTAGAGTTGAAACGATTAATAAAAATAGACATGACCGATTCTGTTGGTTAAGTGGTGTTTAAAATGAGTGAATATCAGACATTTGCAAACGAGGCATTGGAGTTATATAAATCACTGCCTGAGGAGACGAATTCAATATATAAGCGCAGGCATATAGTTTTAGATTTAAGTTTACTAGAAGAAAAATCTGACTTAATTGATGATAAAACTATAATAGAGCGTATATATAAGGAATCTATTGCACATCTAAACATATCCTTTGATGTGATTATAGGGAGACATGGCGCAATAGTTAAAGATAATCCATACATAAAAACAATAAATAAAAATGATGAAGAATTTTATAAGGTATTGAAAAAATCAATGCATGATAAACGTGAGGATAAATATGTTGCATTCACTCATGCACATGTTGATCAAATAATAACAATAAATATACCTGAGGGTGTGGTAGCATCGCTGAATGTTCTGTTCGTAAATGCATACGAATCGCTTCCAATAATAGTATATACTAAATTGGGAAAGAATGCTAATCTTAAAATGTTGCAAGTATCTACTTCCAAATCCTCAAAGAACACATTTACATCTATAATAAATGAATTTGAGGCGTCGGAGTACTCAAAAGCTGAAGTTAATATAATATATCCTCAAAATGAGTATGTTACAATAATCAATAATTCAAAAGCTGATGCAGCTGCAGGTGCCGAGATAAAATTTAACTATATATACATCGGCGGTAGCGCAATACGCTCAAGAAATTATATAAATGCTGTTGGGAATAGCAGTTCAATAAATGCAAATGAGATTATTTTTGGATCAAAATCACAGAAAATGGATATTAATACCTACATAATAAATACGGGAAGAGAAACTACTGCAAAATTAGATTCAAAAGTTGCATTAATGCATGATTCTATATGTTTTATAAAAGGATTTGCTAAAATTGTAAACGGCGCAAAAGAGTCACGTTCATTTGTTGAAGAGGGTGGTATACTTATCGATAGGACTGCACGAATAGATTCGATTCCATCCGTTTCAATAGATGAAAATGCTGTCAAAGCTACGCATTCATCAGCGACAGGACCAATAGATGACGAGTCATTATTTTATCTAACTTCTAGAGGTATAGATAAAATTAGAGCACAACAGCTAATACTCTCAGGATTTTTTTCACCGGTGATAAGCAATATTTCTGATGATAATGTTAAGTCTATAATATCATCTATGATAAATGATAAAATGAAAAATAATGGTAGATATGGTATAATACCTAAAGTTGATACCACAGATATTATATGGTTTAGTAAACCGTCAGCGGATTTATTTGAGCGTCATTATAAATACAGGGGGAATTAGATGAATAGAATAATGACAGATTATGAGCGGGTTGCATATAAGTTTATGCCTGCATTAAGGCAGTATACTGTTTATATATTAATAAATGAGATGCATATGAATCAAAAGGAGGCCGCTAAAGTGATGGGCGTAACGCAGGCTGCGGTCAGTAAATACTTAAATAATAAGAAAATACCAAAAGAAACAAGTAGTATAATGTCAAAATTTGAACGTTCTCATGTTTATGATTACGTCAAAAATGTATTATCTAAAAGTGATATAAATGCACAAAAGTCTGTGTGCCATCTATGCCAATCATATCATAAATTCGATTGTAATATGATGGTAAAGTAATGTGTAAATTAAGGTATTAAAAAATTAATTTTATTAATATTAAAGTGGTTTTTATGGATATGTTATTAGAGATAAGAGATCTGCATGTAGAGATAGACGGTAAGGAGGTAATAAGCGGACTTAATTTAAAAATAAAGCAGGGAGAGCTTCATGTGATAATGGGTCCTAATGGATCTGGAAAGACAACGCTTGCAAAAGCAATATTTGGCCATCCTGCTGTAACAATAAAAAGTGGTGATATATTAGTCGATAACAAGAGTATATTAGACTTATCAACAGACCAACGCGCCGCTCTTGGGTTATTTTTGGGATTTCAACATCCTGTTGAAATTGAGGGCGTTGGATTTATAAATTTTCTAAGAGCATCGAAAGAATCATTAAATAAAGGTACAGTAGATATGAAAAATATGATGGTCGAGATAAAAAAGAATGCCGAAGATCTTAAAATAGGTGAGGGTATAATAGGCAGGCCGTTAAACAAAGGTTTTTCTGGAGGGGAGAAGAAAAAAGCAGAAATATTGCAAATGGCAATACAAAAACCAAAGATTGCAATACTTGACGAGCCTGATTCTGGATTAGATATAGACGCCATACGTGTAGTTGCTACAAATATAAATAGAATAGTAAAAGAATCAAATTCAGGATTGCTTGTGATAACGCATTATAGTAGAATACTAGAGTATATGAAGCCAGAATTTGTGCATGTTATGGTTAAAGGAAAAATTGTTGAGGAAGGCGATGTTGGTATGGTAAAAAAACTTGAAGAAAAAGGTTATGTAGACTTCGAATAATGTGTATTTGATGGTTTCTAAAAATAATTTGAATGATGGTATGGAAAATATAAGATCAGATTTTCCAATATTTAAAAGAAGAATCAACGGTAAGCGCTTTGCTTATTTAGATAGTGCTTCAACTTCTCAAAAGCCAAAATCTGTAATAAAAGCGATATCAGATTATTATATAAATTATAATTCAAATATACATCGAGGCATATATAACATAGCTGAAAAATCAACGAGTCTATATATATCATCAAAAGAGCATGTGGCAAAATACATAAACGCAAATTCATATAGCGAGATAATCTACACGCGAAATACAACAGAATCAATAAATCTAGTTGCATTGACATTAGGTAACGAGTATGTAAATAAAGATGACCATATACTAATAACAGATCTTGAGCATCATAGTAATATTGTTCCATGGCAGCTGCTTGCAAAAAGAAAGTCTGCTACAATAGATTATGTAAAATTGGATGAGCATAAAGAGCATTTAGATATTAACAGTATAAAAGAGCAATTAGAGAAGGATCCTAAGATTGTTGCAATATCTCACGCGTCAAATGTGCTTGGGACTGTAAATGATGTGAAGGAGATAACACGTGAAGCGCATAAGCATGGGTCTATAGTTATTGTTGATGGCGCACAGGCCGCACCACATATGTCTGTAGATGTACGCGATATAAATTGTGATTTCTATGCGTTTTCATCCCATAAAATGTTCGGTCCATCTGGCGTTGGTGTTTTATACGGAAAACAGGAGCTTCTTGAGAATATGGAGCCATTGTTAGGTGGCGGCGATATGATACATACCGTTACACATGATACATATAGTTGGAATTCCTTACCTTGGAAGTTTGAGGCAGGAACGCCAAATATAGAGGGTGCTATAGGTCTAAATGCTGCAATAGATTATATTGAGCAGATAGGTATGAAAAGAATAGAGGAGCATAATTCGGCATTAACAGCATATTTATTAGAGCATTTATCCAAGATGGATGATATAACAGTATATGGACCTAAAAATGCAAATGATAAGCGCATATGTGTTGTATCATTTGATATAAAGGGTCTTCATCCACATGATGTGGCGCAGGTGTTTGATAGTGAGGGAATAGCTATACGCGCAGGGCATCACTGTGCAATGCCTCTAATAACTGAATCTTTAAATCGGAGTGCTTTATCTAGAATAAGTTTCCATATATATAATAATTACGCGGAGATAGATAGGGCACTAAAGGCAATGAAAAAAGCAAAAAAACTCTTTAAGGTAAAATAATAATGGGTAATTAGATGGATTTTTACGCAGAGGAATTAATATCTCATTATGAGCATCCACATAATAAGGGCATCATTTCAAATTCAGATTCAAAATTTCATGAATATAACCCGACTTGTGGAGACGATATAACGATATATCTAAAAGTAAAGAACGATACGGTGGAGGATGTTAAATTCGATGGAAATGGGTGCTCAATTAGCATAGCATCCGCAAGTATGCTTACGGATTTTGTTAAGGGCAAAAAGCTATCTGAAATAGAGAAAATGGATTTTAAGACTTTAAAAGAATTAATAAATATAGATCCTGGGCCTGCAAGGCTAAAATGTGCGACACTTTCGCTAAAAACTCTAAAGGGTGCCGTATTTTTATACGAACATAAACCAATGGATCAAAATACAAAGAATCTGTAATCTAATAGATTACAAATAAATTCAGCCGACTCTTTTCATCACAGATCAGAAATACCTCGACTCATCACGTAGTATAATGGTATTAAAAGGATAAAAGCCTTTCATAAATAATAAAAATTACGCAATGAGCGTATAGACTGCAATCATTAAAATAATAGACAATAATAATTTTCTTTTAATATTCTTTTCTCCAAAGAGAAGTCCACCCAAAATAACAGTTATCAATATGTTAAGTGTATTTCTTAATGGGTATGCAATGCTTACGAACGTATTCACCAGAGCTACGTAATATAACAATCTATATGTAATAGTTATGATCGCAATGGCTATTATTGGATATTTGTAATCCATTGTGTTTTTGACGATTTCGCGTAGACCGCCAAATTTTATTTGCATGTATGCAATGCCGTTGATTGCTGTAAATACACTTAGGAATAGAAGATATGTAAGCGGTTGTATAGAAAATAGCAGATATTTGAGTATGGTGGCACCAATTGCCATTAGCAAAGTTAGTACTATAAGTATGTAGATGTAGTATTTTTTGTCAAACGACTTAGATCTCTTATTTTTATTCGATATTAACAGATATGTTGCCACTATTATTACTGCAATGCTCACATACTTTATAGGGCTCAATTTTTCATTTAAGAACGCCAATGCTAGCACTATAATTATGAACTGTGGTATTGAACTGAGAATAGGTGATACCACACTAATGTTGCCATGTTTGTAAACCTTTGCCGCAAGTATTGCTGTTGTTGTAGAAAGAAGGCTAACAATATATAACAAAAATATATCAAGAATGCTAATATTCAAATCAACAAACGGAATGAATGTAAATGATATTACTGCTGCGATTAGTGCGACGCTTGTAGCATATGCAACAGAGTGCTCTTTTCTGAGTGTTGCTTTTTCTATTAATGCTGATATTCCTATAAGTACGCCAGATAGAAGGATTAATAGGTAATTATATATCAATATACCACTAATTTTTGGAGCTATTTGTCAGATTTTCAAAAGCAGCATTCAAAACATTATATATTTTTGAGCTGTTTGTTTTAATACCTGTTGTGTTTTTAAGTGAATTAATTTTATGCCATAAATATGTTGCTTTTTCTGTTATATTATTTGTGCTTAAATTAAGTATATTAGAAACATTTGTGCTTTTATTGTACTTTATCCAATTTATAAAAAATGATTCATTCATATTTTTTGTTTTATTGTAAAAATTGAACAGACCAGATTTATTAAGAAATATTGTATTATTCCCTGTTTCTATGTGGTTTTTTGAATATGTAATAAAGTTAGGGTTGTATAAAAATAGATAGATGCCGAGTCCTAATATTATGAGCATGAATACAAATGCAATTCCATCTTTCATATAAACCATTCCATTTAGTCCCGGTCGGATTCGAACCGGCGTAGCAGGGTCCAAAGCCCTGCGTCCTTGACCACTAGACGACGGGACTAAATATAAGTAATTTAATATACAAAATATATATAATGCATTCTTATTGAACCGATTATGATAAATTATTCTGCTATGGCATATATAGAGAAAAAACTAAATTTTTAATAAGGTATATAAAATATACCAGTATAATATTGATTGTAGCATTTAGGTAAATATTACGATATAAAAAGTGAAAATAAATGGCTGATTTTAAAACAACTGCTGATATAAAAATACCTGACAAATTAATAGATCAGATAATAGGTCAAAAACGCGCTGTAGAGATAGTTAAAAAAGCCGCAAAGCAGAGAAGAAATGTACTTCTTATAGGATCTCCAGGAACGGGTAAAACGCTCTTAGCGCAGGCAATGTCAGAACTTCTGCCTATTACTGATCTGACCGATGTTTTGATATATAAAAATAATAATGATGAAAATGTGCCAGTAGTAAAAGCAGTAAAAACCTATCCTAATGGAATAAAAGAGAAGAATCAGGATGGCCAGGGCAGGACAATACTTCAAAATGAGCGAATGAAAGCTAGGATGAGTGTTGGTCGTGCTGGTTCAATAATAGTTCCTATAGTTATAATTTTAGTTATTGCGTTATTTGCACTCTCACTTAGTGGTATATTTAATGGGTATGAAATAGTGGTTCTTGCCGCATTGATGCTTGGTATAATGATATTTGGATCTGTTGCATTGGTTATGACAGGTCTTACAAAAAGAGTCGGATTCCCAGGAATGTCTGATGTATCTGAGCCTAAATTGATTGTTGATAATACGGGAATGACACATCCACCATTTATAGATGCTACAGGATCAAAAGCTGGTGCATTATTTGGAGATGTGAGACATGATCCTTTGCAGAGCGGAGGTCTTGGAACGCCGGCGCATCTTCGTGTGGAGAGTGGTGCAATACATAAGGCGAATAATGGTGTTTTGTTTATAGACGAAATATCAAGTCTAGATGGGCGCTCACAGCAGGAGCTTCTTACTGCAATGCAGGAGAAAAAATATCCTATAACTGGAAAGAGTGATATGAGCTCTGGTGCTCTTGTTAAGACTGAGCCCGTTCCATCCGATTTTATTCTTGTTGCTGCTGGTAATCTTATAGATATAAAGAATATGCATCCTGCACTTCGTTCAAGAATACGTGGTTATGGATATGAGGTTTATATGGAATCTTCAATGGAGGACAATAAGCAGAACATAGATTCCATAGTGCGTTTTGTCGCACAGGAGGTCCAAAAGGATGGAAAGATACCGCATTTTGATAAATCTGCAATAGATGAGATAATAGAGGAGGCGCGTAGAAGATCTGGTAAAAAGAAGAGTTTAACGCTTTCATTAAGAGATTTAGGAGGTTTGATACGCGCAGCAGGGGATATAGCAATAGAAAGAAAGCATAAGGCTGTTACAAAGGATGATGTTATAACTGCAAGAAATCTTGCAGGTTCAATAGAATCTCAGGTCGTCAATCAGGAGTTAGAATATAGAAAGGATTACAAAGTATTTAATATAAAGGGCTTTAGTGTGGGTAAGGTGAATGGCCTTGCGGTTGTAGGTTCGTCAGCCACATCCGCTGGAATAGTGATACCAATAGTTGCGGAGGTTACTCCGGCAAGCTCACGCTCAGAAGGCAAATTTATACCTACAGGAAAGCTTGGTAAGATTGCAAATGAGGCAGTTAAGAATGTAAGCGCGATTATTAAAAAGCATATGGGAAAGGATGTTGCTAATTATGATATGCACGTACAATTCCTGCAAACATATGAAGGAATAGAAGGAGATAGCGCTAGTATATCTGTTGCAATAAGTATTATATCGGCAATGGAAAATATTCCAGTGAATCAGTCCGTTGCAATGACCGGCTCGCTCTCTGTTAGAGGCGAAGTGCTGCCGGTCGGTGGTGTTACAAGCAAGGTAGAGGCTGCAATAAGTTCTGGAATACGCACTATAATAGTACCGGAAAATAATAGGGATGATATATATTTGAGCAAGGACATGCTAAAGAAGGTTCAAATAATACCTGTGAAAAATTTGGCTGAGGTAATAAAGAATGCAATGAAACCTAGCGAGAAGCGCGATGCAATAATTAAGGAGCTTGAGAGCGCAAACAAAAAAAGTTGATGTTGATTTTAATGACAAATGAGAAGAAAAGTAATACTGAGACTGTAAAGCGGCTCTATAATTTTGGGGCACATATAGTAGATGATATAAAGAGCGGAGAGAGTCCAAAATTTTCTACAACTGTTCGTTCTCGTTCTAATGTAATATTCGATGATAAAAATGGATTTTTAAAGCTTGGCAACTCTAAAGAGGAGCGTACGTTTGTAAATATAGCTCAGGCAAGAAAGTTTATGCAGACAATGGCGATAGCGGCAAAGTGCGACTCGTTTGTCAAGGCAAATTTGCATACATCTATAAGAGGATTGTTCTATCAATTAAAACTCTCTTTAGGAGAGGATATAGAGGAGAATCTTTTCAATGAACAGAGTGAGTCAAATCCATTAATCGAGGATTTGGAAGTTGCACTAGACTTAAAAAGAGAGGATCTTAATTTAAGTGCGGATAGAAAGGGGTTTCTTGCTGGGAATGTACGCGTTATTGATAAGTTTGGAGATGAAGAATTAGAGATAGACGCAAGCAAACAGGGACGTGGCGGTTGGCCCATACCAAGCGATGTGGATAATGATATAAAATTTGTTGATATAAAAGCAAAATATGTGCTTGTAGTTGAGAAGGATGCAGTATGGCAGCGTCTTAATGAGGATGGATTTTGGAAGAAAGAGAATGCGATAATAATAACGCCAAAAGGTCAAGCATCAAGAGGTACAAGAAGACTTATTAGAAAGCTTGCGGATGCAGGACTGCCAGTATACGTATTTAATGACTGTGATGCCTGGGGCTGGTATATCTATTGGACAATTAAAACGGGCAGCATAAATCTTGCATATATAGGTAATTCAATAGCAACGCCAGAGGCAAGATTTTTGGGTGTTACAATGTCTGATATAGAGAAGTATGACTTTTTAAAGAAGATGACCATAAAGGCGAATGAGGTTGATGTAAAGAGGGCCCAGGAGATGCTTGGTTACTCATGGATAAATAAGCATAAGGAATGGGTTGTTGAGCTTAAGAAAGTAATACAGACAAAAACAAAACTTGAGCAGGATTCATTGCAAGCCCCAAAGCTTACATTCATAGGAGATTATGTCCGCGAAAAGGTCAAGAATAATGATTTTCTTCCGTAATCATATTTTTATTACAGGTTCAATGTCATTAAGACCGAGCTTTTTTAATGTCCCGGACGGATCTTGATAGTAATCCCTTACAAGACCGTTTATATCTGTTATATCGCGTTTTCCAAGCCTGTTCATTGCATATAACATGTGTGCTCGTACCTTCTCCTCAGCTATTATATCTGATGGAGCAATGCCAAGTATCGTAGAAATCGTATCTCTATAAGTGACGCTTGGCAGTATAGGCGCAGATTTATGGGTTTTATAATCGTATTTATACAAATCTGATAGTAAGACTTGGGTCTCTATTCCTGCAATCTCTGATATCTGCGTTACCTTCCTGAGCGGTTTCTTATCTATATAAACCTGCCCTAACATCACTATAACATCTATTACCGGAACTAATTCTTTTGGTACATTCATTGGTTCATTTTGTAATCTATTTATGACATCTCTTGCTGTAGATGAGTGTATTGTACCGAGAACTATCTTACCTATGTTCATTGCAGTTATCATATCCTTTGCTTCTTCCCCACGCACTTCGCCTACAACTATGATATCAGGACGCATTCGTAGAGAGTTCTTAACCAACTCCAGCATCGGCATATCCTGGCTTGTTTCTAATCTTGCGCAGTTTGGCTGCGTGGTAGTATCAAGCTCGTATGTTTCCTCAATAGTTATAATGCGCTCTACCGGTCTAAAAAATGAGAACATGGCATTAAGTAGCGTTGTCTTTCCAGCCGCTGGCAAGCCTCCTATTAATATGTTGGCAGGTCTTACTCTAAAGCCGTCAACATACATCCAAAGCCTTGCCGCTATTTGGTAATCAAGCTCATTAAAATTTATAAGATCCAGTATGCTAAGCGCTCTACGTTTGAATTTTCTTATTGTTATATCATAACCTAGTGGCGATGATATTATATTTACTCTGCTCCCATCTGGCAGATGCACGTCCATTATATTTCCATTTGCGCTCTCGTTTGTTGCATACAATCTTAATTTATGCACTAATAATTCAAGATCCTCAAATGTTTCAATGCGCATATCCATCTTTCTAAATCCGCTGCCTCCATCATACACAAAGATGTTGGCTGTGTTGTTTATTATTATATCCTCTATATTATCGCTACTTACTAGCTCTGATATAGGACTTAAGTCATATATGTCCTTTATTATATTATCAATATTTATGTCAGGATAGTAAGAGATTGTCTTTATGACATTTGATATAAGATCCTTTCGCCTGTCCATATCTGTCGTATTGACAAATCTGCCTTTAAGGCTTTTGAGAACGCGAATCTCTAAGTCATATGCCTTTGGGTCCATGTATAGTCACATATATGATAGAAAGAAAAAATATAAATATAGATTCAATTCCTTGGTACGATCGCATCAACAATAAAATTAGGGTCGTATGGTAATAGGTCTGTATATTTCTCTCCTACCCCAAAGAATAGTATTGGTATTCCTGTAATATCCGCAATAGATATCGCGTTGCCTCCTTTTGCATCACAGTCAAGTTTTGTGAGTATTATTCCATTGATATTTACAAATTTTTTAAATTCATTTATCTGTTCTGATATTGCATTGCCCGAAACGCTCTCACCAACATATATTATTATATTTGGCTTTATTACGCGCTGCATCTTTTCAATCTCACTTATCAAATTTTTATTTGTCTCTTGTCTACCTGCGCTATCTATCATAACAACATCAATGCGTCTTGCCTTTGCATATGCGACCGCATCAAAAGCGACGCTTGCAGGATCGGTGCCATAATTACTCTTAACTATCGGAACATCTAGTTTTTTTGCATGGTACTCCGACTGCTCAATTGCAGCTGCTCTAAATGTATCACTTGCTGATATTACGACCTTAAAGTTTTTGTTTTTAAGCATATATGTGAGCTTTGCGATTGTTGTTGTCTTTCCAGTGCCATTGGGTCCTAAAAATAGTATTTTTACAGGTATCTCTTTTTTTGAAACGCTCTCACTTACATATTCTATTATATCAATGCCCTTTTTCGATAGTATGTTAAGTAGAGATTCGCGTATAAATCTGAATAATTCATTGTCTATTTGTTTGGAATCTATTTCAGCATCTAAGATTCTTTTTTTGAGATTATCTAAAAATTTTTCAACCGTATCATAAGATACATCCGATTCAAGCATCGAAACTTTTATATCCTCTAAAAATCCGTCAATCTCCGATTCTTTTAGCTTTGTCTTTTTAAATACGACGCTTTTTATTTTAGTAGATAAGCTTAAATCCACTCCAAATGTTTTTTTTGTTTCAGGTTTTTTTTGCGCCTCATATGCTATCTGCGCTTCTTTTTTCTCCAAAGCTTTATTTTCTATTTTTTTATCTAATTCAACATTTGATGTTGGTGCAATCTCAATTTTAGTAATGGCGCTTTTAGAAATAGGCTCCTCTTTTTTTTGCTGCTCTGTAGTGATTTTACTATGTTCAATTTCACTTCTTTGTTCATCACTGTTCTTAATATCGATTGTTTTTTCAGTGTTATTATCTTTTACTGTAGTGTTTTCAAGTTCTATACTCTTCTCTTCCTTTTCTGAAAAGAACTTAACCGCTTTAGATATTCTTTTCTTAAGTCCATCAAACATAATTAACCAACAAGCTGCTCTAATTTATAAGAGATATCGTAAATAAAACTCTCAGTTTTTTTCTTTTCAGCTATTGCCGCATTAAGGTTTCCGGTTATTTTTTCAATTCTTATTTTTATTAGCTCTAAAGCAGATGGCGCATCTTTTTCTATTGCAAATTTAGCGCCGATTCCTACAACAACATTCTCAACGCCCCCAGCCTTGCCATCTAAAAACAGCGCATTTCCGACATTTACCATCATACTCTTGCTCTTTATCTGATTGAAATTCTCTAGCAGCTCCCTTTCCATATTCAATTTCTGTACTAAAGACATAATGGATTCTATCTGCTCGTTTATATTAACTAATCTTTCCTGATATGCTTGCAGCATATATTCTAGCTGCGCAGCCTCATTTCTTTTATCATCGCCAGGTTGCGAATTACCGTCCATGATACTACTTCTCCTCTTTTATAACTTTTACCATATCAATTTTTATTTGATTTAGTCTAATGCGCTGTCTGCCACCTATATTTGAAATGGCTACTTGTTTTGCGTGATTCTCGCTCTCCGCCTCAATTTCTATATTAAAATTTGCCCCGCCTTTTATGTTTCCTGTTACTATATATTTCATACATTCACCTTATATTTAAACCATCAAGTATTCTATCTAATTCAAATCCTGTAGTATTATTTCCCATAAGTACTCCATTGCTGTTTGCTATAGTTGAAACTCCAATACCTAAAGAGCCCATATTTGCGGTGCTTATTGTGGGTTTTATTTTTGTTAATTTTTCAAAATCTGCAAGTTCCATATCACTGCACCTATTATTCAGCACCGCTCCTCTGTTAGTTAATATATTATTAGCACCGACAGTTTTAAAACCACCAATATCTAAACGGATTGCCTTAACTCCAAGGGTTCTTTCTATTACCTCAAATGATCTATCATCATATTCGCTGTTTATGAATGCAATACTATCATTTGCCATTATATTGTTGCCCACCGCATTAAGCGGGCTATCTAATATACTTATTTTCATATTTAATTTTGCTTCTTTTAAAATGTGCATTTCATTATCCGTTGTGAGATTTGATAAGAGCATACCTTTGGAATTTGCCCTCATAAATATTCCAACTAAATTAGACCCACCTATTGTAACATCAATTGTATTTACATTAAGTGTTTCTGATATTACCTTCTTGTTGCCACTAGTTATGTTTTTTCCTACAAAAACATTGCGATCTGTGGGGCTTGCAAATGCGCCTATAAAATCGCTGCCATCAATTATGTATCTAGCAGCTCCCATATTACTCATTCTGTTTTTTTCTTCTCAGCACTCATTTTCTGCTTTTGAACAGTAGCCGCTTTCTCCTGTTTTGCTGCAACTTCTTTTGGCTTTGCTGTAGTTATCTTTTTGTCTTTTGCACTTATAGGTTTAGTATCATTTTTATTTGCATTATAAACGGGTCTTATGCTATCTTGGTGCGCTTTGACAAATGCGCTTCCATCCTTTAAATCTACACTTAGCTTTATCGGTTTCATCTTTCTTGAATAATATTTTATTACACTCTCACTTAGTGGCATGTCTATTTTCACATTATTAATATCCACTTTGGTGTAGTGTGCAACACGCTCGCGTATGTAGCTAATAGCCTTTCTCTGCCTTTTTGTAACGGGTTGTTCAACCAAATATCTTCTAAGATTAAGTGTAATCAAACGTTCTGCCATATTAATCAACCTTTATTCTCATTTTCTGCGATCTCCAGCTTCTGGAAAATCTATTAGTCTGTATCTTTCTATGTGTTCTAAGCGCCGTTAGTATCGGCAGCCTTCTTGACTGTTTCATTCTATTTCCTAATATTCTCTTTTTTTCACTGCTATTTTTTGACATTAATTAACACCTATTTGTGCTTAAATGATATTGTTGGTTCCGGTTTGCTAGTTATTCTATTTAAAAGCTGCATAAATTGCGCTTCGCTTATACGCCCGCTAAGATTCTGACTCTGTACTATTGATATTAAAATATTTAATACCTGTCCATACAGCTCCGGATTTGTACTCTTTATATTCATTAAACGCTCATATGCGTTTGTATCGAGAACCTTTCTGGCAAGCTCTCTTCTTTGCTGATCCTCTTGCATTCTTTTTATGCTAGCTTCAAGCCTAGATCTCATCTTTTTATTATACTCGTCATCTTCAGGCATAATTAATCACAGATTATGTCTTAATTATACTATTGCTTATCTTATCCATAAATGAACGTCCGCTTGCTGTTATCTCTCTGCCCTTTTTGGTCTTTTTGACATAATTTAGCTCCTCTAATGCTTTTAATGAATCCTGTATTATACTACCTGATGCACGTACACTATGCTTTTTATGTATAACATGCTCCTTTCGATTTCCATAACGCAGTCTCAAGCGCGATATGCCTACCGGACCATTTACATATACCTGTCTTAATATAGAGGCGCTTCTAATATACCAAAAATCCGGATCCTTTGGTGGTCTCTCTCTTCCTGCGCCAGACTTAACGTACGTTATATATATTGGAGGCGCTTTCATCACCTCCTTTAGCTTCTTAGCAGCCTCATCTATAAGTTTCGAAGTATCTACATCATATATACTAGCCATTTACATCAACTTTAATGATAAAAAGTCAAGATAATATTTATAAAGCAAATTATAAATACCCTTTGAGAATGCCTTGCAAAATACCTACATTTTCTATATGTGGGTGTTCAGCGGTGGGGAAACACTAATACTAAACATCCACTATATAGCATCTAAAATAAAATTTAAAAATCTTTATATATATTTTATACCTAAATATATATGGGTGCAGGGATCTAGTACGCACAAATTGTTTATAGATCTCTAGAAATAAAACAGAAAGCTTTTAATATTTAAATCTATAGAAGTAGAGCATACAAGGTGTTTTTATAAAAATTAATGATATTAGAGCGCTTCCTGATAGCGCATTATTGGCAAAAGAAGGTGAACT
>JAJZJI010000016.1 GCA_021828345.1 Microcaldota archaeon | reverse complement strand
TTTCCTTTTCAACTTTTTGCGCTTTTTACTCCCCAATATTCACTAATTTTCTTGCAAGATCCGCAAGAGCAACAGATAACGCGGCTCCTGTGCCTCCTGCCCCACGTATAGGTCCCGCATAAAGAACCGCAAGATAATCTGAGCCATCAAGGCTTTTATGGATTGTCGCTTTTTGGAATCCTTCAGTAGGTGCGACCAATATGCCCTCTGTTAATACCGTTAACCCTATACGTATTGCGAGCGTTAATCTATCCTCTAATTGCATATTGAATTTGCTATTTGTGCAAATTTCACGCACCATCTCAAATGCTAATTCTTGCCTTGTTTTTGCGCTCTTTGATCTAATTACATCCGCAATGCCCTCAAGTCCTATTATACCTTCGACCCTAGACGCAATATCTGGTGCGGGTTTTATCTCAACAAATGTTTCTGGGTCATAACCTTTTTGTCGTGCATTACTTGCGATGCTATATACTCTATCCAAATAGTCTGAGAGCGTTTTAAAATATTCATCTATGTCCATTAAAATTCACTGTTGAAATCTATTGTGGTAAAATTATACTTTTTCATTTCAAATATAGGAACATTACATGGTGTAGGTATATGTCCCTGTTTTATTTGATATTCTGTTCTGTCTTGAAATGTGCCACTATTTACTATTTGTACTCCATGATACTCTCCAATCCCATTTTTGTGTATATGGCCCATGTGTAATATGTCTGGAACGGTATCTATTACTAGTGTATCATATCTTGTAGGAACTATTGTATTGCCACCATAAATTGGGGATAGGTGCCTTCTTTTTAGTATTTCAATCATTGCACTTTCTGGTTTCGCATAGCTCATATTAGGTATTGATCTTATAATCGAATCAAGCGATGTGCCATGATATGTTAATATTTCAAGACCATGCACAGATATATAATTAGGATTTGGGACAAAATGTACATTGTCAAGCTTTACATTTATTAAATCACTGCCAAGTTCTGGTTGCGGTTCAGATTTTTGAACAGCATCATGGTTGCCCGGCAGTACAAATACCTGTATATACTCTGGTATTTCATTGAGGAAATTCGCAAATACGTCATATTGTTTGTATATATCTAAAATCGCAAGATCTCTATCATGTCCTGGATATACTCCAATACCATCAGCGATATCTCCTCCCACTATCATATATTTTATTTTTCCTGCAAGCTCTTTGGATTTTGTATCAATGTTGCCATTTAACCATTTTAACATACGTGAAAAATTTTTTTCCATAAATAGCTTACTGCCTATGTGTGTATCCGATATTAAGGCAACAGCAATATCCTCTGTTATAGTCTTTCTCTCTTTTATTGGAATATCTGGCCATAAAAGTTCACGTGCTATTATAAATGGTCCGGAAATTTTTCCACGTATCGCAATAATTTCATCATTTATTATTTTAGATGCGTTTTCAAATAATTTTTTTAGTTCATTATTTGGATTATTCATAAACATTATTTTGGACTCGTCCGTTTCATCCTCTATAACAACCATTATATTTCCATTTTTTGTGGTTATTTTATTTGAGACTATACCTACAATAACGACTTCTCTACCATCAGTATAATTTTTAAGTGTTTCAAGATTGTGTGTTATTGAATATTTTCTATGTGTTGCAAATATATCTCTAATCGCATTAAGCCTATCATTAAAATAGACTACAAAATCAGATACGGTCCCTCCCGTTCTATCCTTGCCTTTATTCATTATTTTATATTCTGCTTCGAATTCTTCCGCAATTGGCTTGAATGTGCTTGACCTATTCACTTCTATTGGCAACGGTGCTTTTTGCATAAGTTCTTTTTTTATGAGGTCAACAATATTTTTGATATCCTCATTTGTAGCGATTTTAAGCATTGGCGTATCTTTTTTTAGTTCTATTATTTTTTCAACAATTACATCTAGGTCAATATTGCCAATTATACTATCATCAAAATCAGCGCTAAGTATGATATTTACTTTTGAAAGCTTTTTTACAAGCTCAATTTTAATGTCATGACCAGCCATGTTATATTAGCCCTTCAATGATTCAAGCATACTAAGTATATGCCATATCATTGTCCTAGCCTGGGCAGGCAGATTTATATCATTGCTAATATTGTCAATGCAATATATAGCCCCAGATATCCTTACTGTATAAGTGCCTTCAGCATTTAATTTCCCCTTAGCCTCAGATACTGCAGTTCTAACGTTCTTTGGCACTGTCGGGTCCGTAGCAATATTCTCCATTTGTTTTGTTATCTCTGATATCTTTTTAGCTAACTCCTCATTTTCCATAATTAGCACCTCCTCTAAGTTAGTGTCTTGTATATAACATAAAGAAAATATATAAAGTGTCTGTTGTATCGTATATTCATTTTAGTGTAATTAGGCGCTTATCTTAAAGAAGTGTCTTGCCAGATATCCAAGTATTATGGTTCCAAATGCGGCGCCAAGTGATATACCAAGTGTCATACCAACCTTTCTTGTTATGCTTACATTTGTTATTATGGCTATTATGGTAGCCACAATCGATAGAACTATTGTAGTAAATATTATAGAGAGTAAAATAGCAATAAATCCGCTATACCCTAAAATGAATGGTAACAACGGAAATATTGCGCCTAAAAAGTAGAATACACCTACGTATATGGCGGATATGCGCGCTGTGCTTTTAGCTCTTTTTTTATTAATATTTATATTTTCTTCATAATCTGTGGATATGTATGCGCCTCCAGTCATTGATAACGTGCCAGAAACCGCAATTATTAAGCCGCCAACTAATACTAATATCGGATTTTGCAGTGCAGCGCCAAGACCAACAGTTGCCGCAAGTACCTCAACGAGCCCATCATTCATTCCAAATGTGACATCTCTTATATTTTTTATAACATTACTCCTATTCATTATGCTATTCTCAAACGGCTCCTCTTTGGTTTTTTGGTTTTTTTCTATTTTATTTAATATGTTGCGTCTTTTTTTATCGAGCAATTGCGGGCTTATGTTATTTAATTTTCTATGAAATGATATCTCCCTATATTCAATCATCTTTATGGCCATAGAGACTCCAAGTGTATGTTTTACAAAGATAAATAGGGTAATTAAAATATTAACAAAAAATATGCTATATGCTGCGCGTTTTTTTATAATAGTCTCCCATAACTTTTTGTTATTATTTTCAAAATTATACAATTTATTTAATATATTCTTTAACTCCACATCTTTTTCCCTAATGCTTAATCTTCTATATAATTCGGCATGCATGCTCTCTTCTTTGTACAATCTTGCAAGCATGTATTCGTTATCCACTATACTCACTTATATCATATTCTTAGGATCAAGTATCTCATTAAGCTTATTTTTGTCTAGTATATGCATGCGCATGCACACATCTATTATGCTGCTATTTTCTTTATATGCACGTATTGCAATTTCTGATGCCTTCTGGTAGCCAATATATGGCGTCAATGCTGTGACAATTGAGAGATTAGATTTTAGGTGTGCATTTATACTTGCAATGTTTGGTTTTATACCCACTACACATTTTTTATCAAATGTTTTTATAGCATTGGAAAATATTTTTATTGACGATATTAATTCGAATGAAATAATTGGCATAAACACATTAAGCTCAAGCTGTGCGCCTCCTACTGCCCATTCCACTGTGCTACATGCACCTATTAAATGAAAGCATGCCATATTCATCATCTCTGCTATGCTAGGGTTTATTTTACCTGGCATTATAGATGATCCTGGCTGCACAGCTGGCAATGTAATTTCAGATATACTAGATCTTGGTCCAGAGCCTAATAATCTAAAATCATTTGCTATTTTACTTACTTCTATTGCCGCAGTCTTAAGTATTCCAGATAACAAAAGCTCCTCAATTGGATTTTGCATACCAGAAAATATGTTTTTGTTGCCAGAAAATTTATGTTTGGTTAATATATTTATTTCATTTAAAATATTCTTCTTATAATCAGACTTTGCATTAAGCCCTGTTCCAACAGCGGTCCCTCCTATAGGAACATTTGAAAGTTTTGTTATCGCATAATTTAAATGTTCAATAATCTCTTGCATTGAAGAAGCATATCCTGAAAATTCATCACCTAAACTAATGGGCACCGCATCTTGCAGATGTGTTCTGCCTACTTTTATTATATTTTTAAAATTATTTGCCTTTTTATTTAATGCCTCTTTTAGGGATTTAATATCTGGAAGCAGGCTGTTTTTAATTAGTAGCACTAATGCTATATTCATTGCAGTGTGGTACGTATCATTTGTAGATTGCCCCATATTAACGTGATCATTAGGGTTTATTATATTGTATGAACCACGTTTCTTTTTTAATAGTTCTAGCGCCCTGTTTGCTATTACTTCGTTGACATTCATGTTTGTATTTGTTCCAGCACCCGCCTGAAATACATCAATTTTAAATTGATCAGAAAGCTTACCCTCAAGTATCTCATCACATGCTCTAATTATAGATTTTCCAATTATTCTATCCAAAGCGCCACTTTTCATATTGGCAATAGCTGCGCCTTTCTTTATTATAGCATATGCTCTTATAATCTCAAAACTTACGTGTACTCCTGATATATTAAAATTTTCGAGTGCGCGTTGCGTTTCAGAACCATAATAAGAATCATATGGCACTTCGATATCTCCAAGTATATCATGTTCCTTTCTAGTTTTCATATTCAGACTAAAACAAATAAAATTTATATGTCTTGTTTATTTTGGGATAAAATGAAGCTTTTATAATTTATATGCAGAATCTAATATGTGTTATAAATGGCAATAAATGATTATAACTGCTATGTATGCAATAAATTAATAGATTTAGAGGAGTACTACTATGTTTATACAGGTAGGCTTCAGCAGGGCGTTGAGAGTAATAAATCAACAAAAGAATATGTTTTATGTAGAAATTGTTTTAACCAAATAAATGCAGAGCTATTAATCTCAATGGAACGCCAGAAGAAACGTTTCTCTCAAAATGAGAAGAAGGATTAGAGTGCTATAGATAAAAATAGGATTATGAACCCTATTGCAACAAATGCTTCTGTTTGCGCCAAATTAATTATGTAAAACTTATTTAAAAATCCGGATAAAACAATAGTCATAACCCCTATAAAAAATATAGGAAATTTATACTTTGTTTTTAGATATTTCATACAATCACAATTTTAGGAATGTTATATCTAGTGGCATTCCAGCGGTTAAACCTCTTAAATAGAGATCGACAAATATTATAAATATAAGACTGATCCATGCAAGTTGTTCATGATGCCTATTGAGCCATGATTGTTTATCATATATACCTTTAACACCCTTACCATAAGCCATACAACTATAACAGTCTTTTCTACCTCCAATTAGGCTGCGTAATGAATGGCATGATAATACGTATAGTGTTATAAATATGGCATTTATAAGCAAAAGTACACTACCCAATCTAAATACAAATATATTATTTATAAATAAAGACGTATAAAAATCATAATAAAAGAATGGGACTATAAGTATTGAAACATAAAGAAAATATCTATGTAGATTCTCAATTTTAAACAGTCCACTGGTCTCCCCGGTGTATGTTCTTTTCATCGAATCAAGTCTATTCTTAAGGTCACATCCAATCGGGTGTTTGAATATGTGCCTATTGTAATCTTTTCTATAAGCATAGCAGGTTAGTCTGTATAATCCTACAAATGGCAATATGAGTATTGTAGGTGAATAGAATGGATCAATATAACCAGAAATCTCTTTTACTGGAAATATAAGAAAAGCGGACAGACCAACTATTAACATTATAATAAATGCATATAGTCTTGGATTGAATTCAAGGAATTCTGGAGGAATATACTTATTTTTAAAATTATTTACATTCATTTTTTATCTCCCTTATTTTTATTCCTCAATTTTTTTATCAGCATCATGACAGGATCATACATATTATCTGCCGCCCTCTCCTTTTCTGGTATTATTGCATTGTCCGTTATTTTTATGTGCTCTGGACAGACCTCTTCACAGCATTTTGTTACATTGCAATAACCAAGCCCCATATCTTTTGTTAAACTCTCTGACCTATCTAGTGTATCCATTGGATGCATGTCAAGTGCCGCTGCCTTTATTACATGTCTTGGACCAATATATTTTGTATTATGATCTCTTACAACATGGCATGTATCTTGACATAAAAAGCATTCTATACATTTTCTAAATTCCTGTGCTCTATTAACATCTATATCATAGATAATCCAAGGTTTTTTATTTGTGGTTTTTGGTTTAAATTCTGGTATTTTTTTATCTATTTCAAAATTTATTGATACGTCCGTAACTAAATCTTTTACTAGTGGAAATGCCTTCATCGGATTAATGGTTATAATATCTCCCATCTGCTCTATTCGTGTTTTACACATTAATTTAGGATATCCATTTATTTCAGCTGCGCATGATCCACATCGCGCCGCCTTACAGTTCCAGCGGACTGATATGGTGGAATCATAGTGCTCAATAATATAATTTATGCCATCAAGTACTACCATACCTTCCTCTAAAGGTACATCGAACTCATCATATCTATAATCATTACTAATCTTCGGATCCTTTCTGTAAACTTTGAATTTTACTTTTTTATTTGTCATATTTTTCTTCACCAACTATTTTCTGTAGTTCTTTTGGCATTTTCGTTATCTCGCTATAAGATAATTCTATTTTATTATTCTGTATTTTAGATACAATGTTTTTCTTCCATCGCTTATCTTTTTTTGGGAAATCACTACGTGTATGTGCTCCTCTACTCTCTTTTCTTTCAATGGCGCTTCTAACCATACATTCTGCAAGCAGTGTCATATTATCTAATTCTATACATTCTATTAATCCCTGGTTAAATGCAAGTCCTCCTTTAACAGAAACTTTTTGACACATTTTTTTTATTTTTAGAACGTCTAATAAACACTCTTTCATATCTTTTTCATTTCTTATTATTCCAAGTTTTTCTTGCAGCGAAGTTCTTAATTTATCAACAACATCATAAGGGTTTAAGTTTGTTTTGTCATTTAGATAATCATTAATTCTTTTAATTTCATCATTTACTTCATTACTATCAATCTCTACCGCTCTATTATTGATGGCATATATGGCCGCCGCGTCTCCAGCGCGTTTTCCAAAAACTAATATATCTGCAAGAGAATTTCCACCAAGTCTATTTGCGCCATGCAATCCACCTGTGCATTCTCCTGCAGCATAAAGACCATTTATATTGGTATTGCAATTTTCCGAATCTACATAAATGCCCCCCATAAAATAATGTACTGTAGGAGCAACCTCCATTCTCTCTTTTGTTATATCAACACCTGCAAATTCAAGAAATTGTGTATACATCCCAGGAAGCTTCTTTTTTATAAAATCAGCTCCTTTATGTGTTATATCCAAATATACACCTCCATGTTCTGTTCCATTGCCTTTTTGTATTTCATAATATATGGAGCGTGCAACGACATCTCTTGCATCAAGTTCTTTTTTTGTTGGAGAATATTTAAGCATAAAACGCTCATTTTTATTATTATATAATATACCTCCTTCTCCCCTAACGCCCTCGGTTACTAGTAAACCTCTAACGCCGTGTGGCCATACCATGCCTGTTGGATGAAACTGCACCATCTCCATATCTCTTAATTCTGCACCTACCTTTAATGCAAGAGCAATACCATCTCCTGTACTCTCCCATGAGTTTGATGTTACTTTATATATGCGTCCAAGACCACCCGTTGCTATTATGATACTTTTGGCTTTAAACAAAGAAAATTTTCCTGTGCGCATATGTAAACCCAATGCGCCTGAAATTTTATTATTACTCTTAAATAATTTTGTTACAACAATCTCATCAAATACTTTGGCGTTTTTATGTAGTATTCTATCTTCTAATGTTCTTATGATTTCAAGTCCAGTTTTATCCCCTACATGACATAATCTTCTGTAAGTATGTGCACCGAAAGCACGTTGCATTATTTTGCCATCTGGTGTTCTATCAAATAATGCCCCAAATCGTTCAAGCTCATAAACAGCATCAGGCGCTTCTTTGGCAAGTATCTCCGCCATACGCCAGCTTCCTATATAATCTCCTTCTATTACTGTGTCAGAAAAATGAACCTTCCAATTATCTTTTGAATCTACGTTTGCTACAGCAGCGGCAATACCTCCCTCAGCCATAACTGTGTGTGCTTTTCCTAAAACGGATTTTGATAAAATAATAACCGATTGCTTTTTGTCAAGTGCCGCAAGTGCAGCACGCATACCTGCGCCTCCGGATCCTATAACAAGAACATCAACATTATGTGTTTCGTAATCCACTGGTAACATCATATTCAACAAAAAGAGATACAATGCTAAACAATATATTACTTATTATATCTCTACTATCTTTTTGGTATTATCTTCTAAATTTCCTGTACTCTTCAGGTTTTTTATTAGAATTTTCTATATGTTTTCTTATTTTATATAAATGCCTAAGTAATCTAGGATTAGAAAGTAGACTCTCTGGCATTGATGTACCGCTTAATTGAATATAAAAACCATCATTTTGATGACTATCTTTATAGTTATCTGATATCCATTTTGTATCTAATGCCATAGAAACACAATTTTATGTGTAATTTAAAGTAATAAAAGGCTTCTCTACACAGTTAGACAACTGTCAACTATATGCAAGCAGAATATTTTTGGCATTATTATGCATTATATTTTCAATTGCTTCTTTTTTTAGATTTAATTCTTTTAGTATATTTGTTTGTTCTTTTAATATATTCTCTCTATAACCCGCTGGAAATATGCGTGTATCTGAACCATATATTATGTGCTGATCATCAAATACCTCGATGCTTTTTTTAAATACATCTTTTAGAGTTAAAAAATTATCCTGATTCTGCAGCCAGTTATTTGTTCCTGATGTATCTACATAAAGATTCTGGCGTTTATATCTGAGCATTAGAGTCTCTCTAAAAAATCCTGCACCGAAATGAGCTATAATAAAATTAACTCCAGGAAAATCGGCAAGTACTGTAGATAGTGTCAAAGGATTTCCGTTTATTAAATCCGCTCTAAAACCTATAGTTACCCCAAAATGTATTACTATTGGTATATGCTTTTTCTCACAATAATCATAAAATGGATAAGCATCTTTTGAACTAACATCAAATCCCTCATTTGTTGGATATAATTTAACCCCTGACATCCCATTTTCAATCTCCTTTTTTAATGTATCAACTGCGTCAGGTTTGGTGGGATTTATTTTAGCAAATCCTACGAGCCTGCTGCTGGAATTTATGAATGTTGTAAAATCTTTGTTAAAATTTACATTTGCCATGAAAATAGTTTTTTCTATACCAAGTCTATCCATTGCATTAAGCCATGCATCTGTGTTTTCTTTAACTGTATGTTTTGATGCATTGATAAATTCTTTTGGTATATTCTTTATGTCAAAGTTTTTAGGTAGCATTCCCTCAGACATGCTCATAGTAAACATATGTGCGTGTGCGTCTATTACCATCAAATCAATATGTAATAGTTCTATATACTTAAAAATGTAGTCATTATTTTTTATGAAATTAAAATTAATTGTATAAATTTTTATATAAAATATAAAATAGGTATAAAATAACAATAATTCAATATATTTAATATGACAAATATGGAAGAAGAATTTTTTAAATTCATCTACAGACGCCAATTAATATGGTATAAAAGATTTGTTTTAAATGAGCCGCCGCCTTGGACGGATGATGAGATTTTAAGAACATACAAAATAATAAATGTTTATAGGGAGCTTGATAAATGTACTATTTACATAATGGATAAATTAAAAAAAATTAAGGATAGAAAAAAGATCTTAATAAATGTGGTATTTTATAGATTTTTTAATCAAAATAATTTATATGAACTGCTAAGGATAAATTTGCTTAATGATTATAATAATGATGTAAAAAACAAAATTAATTCAATGTTCAAAGAAATAAAAAAATCCAACAGACCTATATTTAATAATGCATATTTAATATCCTCTGGGACTAAAGGAAAACCAAAACATGAAAGCATACTTGATAACATACAAAAATTAGATATTAATAAGATTATTACTGAAATAGATTTATCTAAAACTCCAATCGATGCTTTAATTACGATTCAAAAAATACCTATGGTCGGACCTTTTTTGGGGTGCGAGATTTGGACAGATTTATCATATTTACATTTTTTTAAACAAGGTTGGAGTGATAATGATTTTGTAAACATAGGTCCAGGGGCAAAATGGGGCCTAGAGATAATATATAATAAAAAGTTAAATAAAAAGGAGCAAAATGAATTGTTATATAATTTATATAATGCGCAGAAAAGCTATCTTAGCAATATTCATGTGTTATTAAAAGAACATTTTAGGTGGAATGATATTGCATTTAAACAAGCTGCATCTAACTATCCTTTTCTTTCTATAACAAATATAGAGGGTGCACTCTGTGAATTTAGAAAATATTATAATTTAACTAGAGGTAAAGGTAAAAAAAGATATTTTTATCCCATAATGGTATAATAAAAAATGACATTAATAAATAGATTCAAAAAAGATAGGTTATAAGAAAATGCGTGTTTAGTTTTAATAAAGAATGTGGGGTTATGATCATTAAGAAAACTTGGATTAATCCTAAAATAAAAATAAAAGAAACTAAAGATACTGGAAAAGGTATGTTTGCGAAGGAAATGATTAAAAGAGGAGAAAAGGTTTTGGTTTGGGGCGGAAATTATACTAGCGATAAGAGAAAAATAGATGAGGCAAAAAGCAAAGGCAAGTTGGTGTTACAATGGGATGAAAATCTCTATAGCATCGAAGATAGGGGTGAAGATTTGGGGTATTATATAAATCATTCTTGTGATTCGAATACATGGATGAAAGATGCATATACGCTTATTGCAAGAAGAAATATAAAAATCGGCGAAGAGGTTACTGTTGATTATGGGTTATTTGAAAATGATAATTATGTATCTAAATGGACATGTAACTGTGGGTCACCCTATTGTAGAAAACATATAACTGGTAATGACTGGAAATTATTAGTATTGCAAAAAAAATATAAAAATCATTTTTCACCGTTGATAAATAAAAAAATTAAGAATGTTAAAAAGATATTTTCATAGAGTGAACGTACTTACCTATTATATTTATATAATATAAATTTGTCTTAAAAAATTATTTAAAATTAAATGTTGTGTGTAATATATGTTTATAGGTCATTTTGCAATAGCGTATCTTGTTTATTATTTGTATCCTAATATTCCTTTTTGGGTAGCCCTTTTAGGTGTTAGTTTTCCTGATTTACTGTGGCCTATACTTGTAATTTTAGGCATTGAAAAAGTAAAAATAAAATCAAATTCTCCACTACAAAAAGACTTAAAATTCACTTACTACCCATATTCACATTCTCTTGTACTCTCAACAATAATAGCGTTTGTTTTTGGAGGAATTTTATCTTTATTGGTAAATAATTGGGCAATACTAATTTTATTTCCAATTCTTTCAGCATCACATTGGATTTTAGATATAATAGTACATCGTAAGGATCTTCCAGTTCTGGGATTTTCCAAAAAAGATTTTAAGGTAGGACTAGGTCTTTGGAATCATGGAAGAGCTGCTTTTGTATTAGAATATATCTTCTACGCGATATGTACTATTTTATTTGCTCCTAATAGTTTGATATTTTTGCTTTTGGTCTTAGGCACAATTTTTCATATACTAAATGCAAATTCTTTTTTAGGGTTAACAAAAAAGAATTTATTTGCAAAAGGAAAATATACATATCCATTAATCACGTTGTTAGGATTTGGTTTATTTATATTAATTGCTTCATTATGAAATTAACTCACATCTATGTAAATAACTAACAAAATTAGTATAAAATCAATGAACACAGTTCTATCATATATATTATGTAATTACTGTAAGTTCAATGTTTATAATTTTGTGCTGGTAGGGCTCTGTTTAAGAAGTTGTTTGCATTAGCGTTTTTACAAATCGGTATTGTACCTTCTAGAAGATAATAAATCTAATTTATAGCTTTTTTTACAAGGGTTGCAATTTTTGCCTCTTCTACTGATGTTAAACTTGTCAATGCAAATCCAACAGGCCACATTTTACCATCATCTAAATTCGCCTTGTCACTAAATCCAAAGGTGGAGTATCGTGCCTTAAATTTTCCCGCATTTTGAAAGAAACATATAATTTTATCGCCTTTTGCATAAGCGGGCATACCATACCAAGTTTTAGGAGAAAGATCTGGTGCAGCAGCTTTTACTATCTCATGAATGCGTTTTGCCATTGAACGATCCGGTTCTTTCATTTTTGCTATTGCAGCAAGAACCGCCGCTTCACCATTATTTTTTGTATTTTTTTCTTTGAGGTACTCTTTCATCGCATTTGTTTCTTGCTTATTTAGTCCCTTCTTTTTTTCTATCATGAACTACCCCCTTATATAAGTTACTTACTTTTCAATATACACGTGCTTGATTTTTTCGAACCCGGAGCTACGACGTCAAAAATGGACGCCTTGGCCGGGATTCGAACCCGGGTCGCAACCGTGACAGGGTCGTATGCTAACCACTACACCACCAAGGCATTGTTTTGTTTTATTGCGTTTTCACTTTTATATTTCTAATATGTAATCTTTTATTTATTATAAATAGATTACGCCCCGAGCAGGACTCGAACCTACGACATCCTGGTTAACAGCCAGGCGCTCTACCTACTGAGCTATCGGGGCATATATTACTATTTTTCTAACATACTATTTAATATATTAACTATCTCTTTTGGGTCACTTCGCTTCCCGGTTGCATTTAACACTTTTCCAATAAGGAATTGAAGCGCCTCTTTTTTGCCTAATTTAAATTCATCAAATGCCTTCGGATTTTCAATTATTATATTATTTATTACCTCATTTAATGGTTTTGTTTGTGTAGAAATTTTGCCTACAAGTCCTTTTGGTGAATCACCACTATCAACAAATTCCTTTATGAGCTCCTTTCCAAAGCGCTCAGTTATAGTGTTGTTATCTATAAGTTCAATAAACTCTATAAACCTATCAACAGTTACCTTTGAATTAGATATACGCTCAGATCTCCAGTTAAGGCTTTTTAGAAGATAATTTATCATCCATTTACTTATTTCTTTTGGTTTATTCAACTTTTTAATACAGCTCTCAAAAAAGTCAGCAAAATCTCTTCCTGTATAAACTATTACGTTTGCATCGTATTGATCAATACTGTATTGTGTTGCCATGCGCTGCGCCCTCTTTTCAGGCAATTCGGGCATGCTGCTTTTTATTTTTTCAACCCAATTTTTGTCTATGTTAATTAATGGCAGATCTGGATCAAATATATATCCATAATCCTCTTCATACTCTTTTTTTCTCATTGCCGTTGTCATTTTTGTTGTTTCGTCAAAATGGCGCGTCTCTCTTTCTATTTTTTTATTCATTCTGCTCATACCTTTTTGACGTATCTCTTCGTAGCTAAGGGCCTTTTCAACATTCTCAAATCCTGTTATATTTTTTATTTCAACGCGCTCTCCATCGGAAGATATATTAGCATCAACCCTAATAGATGCCTCTTTTGATGGATCATAAATGCCTAAATAATCAAGAACCGAGGAGATTTTCTCGAGAAGCAAACGTGCTTCTTTTGGAGATTTTATATCTGGTTCAGTAACTAATTCTGCAAGTGGGGCTCCTGCTCTATTATAATCTATTAAAACATATTTTGTGGTTGAAATGCTGCCATTTGCATAAACAATACGTGCAGGGTCCTCTTCTAAGTGGATTCGTTTTATTCTTATTTCGTTATCATTTATGTGTATGTTGCCGTTTGTGGCTATTGGTATTTCATATTGGGTTATCTGGAAATTCTTAGACATATCTGGATAGAAATAGGTCTTTCGCGAGAAATATGACTCCTCTGATATATTGCAATTAAATGCAAGGCCCATTTTTATAAGATATTCAACTGCACTTTTGTTTAATAGTGGTTTATAACCTGGCAATCCTAAACATATTGGGCAGGTCTCCTTATTTGGCTCTTTTTCCTGTGAGTTTGTGCTGCAGCTGCAGAATAGTTTGCTTTTTGTATTAAGCCTACAATGTATTTCAAGCCCAATTTTAATTGCCATTTAAATTCCTCTCAGCTACTGCTGCTATCTTTATTATTTTAGATTCATTATAATGGTCCCCAATTATCTGCATGCCAATTGGCATAGACTCGATAGTGCCTATTGGTATTGATATAGTCGGAATGCCAGACATGTTAGGTCCTATGGTGAGTTTATCCATGTTATAATTTTCAAGCGGGGTTAATTTTTTAATCTCATCAAAACGTGGTGCAATAATTGGCATAGATGGTGCAATTAGTGCATCAAGGTGTTTGAAGCGCTCTTTAAATTCATCTATTATGAGCCTTCTTACTTTCAATGCTTTCATATAATATGCATCTCTAAATCCGGCTGCCCTTGCATATGTTCCAAGTATGATACGCCTTTTTGCCTCACGCCCAAAGCCATTTTCTCGTATGTTTGAAAAGTACTCAGAGAAATTTCCATCTACATAATTTTGCATTCCATAACGCAGTCCGGAATACTTGGCAAGATTTGTAGAGGCTTCGCTCATAGCTATTAAATAATAACTTGGCAATGCATATTGCGTTAGCTTTAATGAGACCTCGCTAATTATGGCGCCATCATTCTCAAGCTTATGAACATTATCCATAACAGCTTTTGTTATTCTATTATCAATATTATCAAAGTATTCTTTTGGCACTCCAATATGCATACCTTTCACAGTGCTATTCTTTGCATAATCTTCAAAATTTTCACTTTTAGTATTGCTGCTTGTTGTGTCATTTGCGTCATGTCCTGATATATATGTGAGGCCTAATGCTGTGTCATAAACATTTTTTGCAATTACGCCTATTTTGTCCATACTATTAGAATAATCGATAAGCCCATATCTAGAAACCCTACCATAAGTGGGTGTTAAGCCTACGGTCCCTGTGAATGCGGCCGGTGCCGTTATGCTGCCACCAGTGGATTCTGCTATTGCAATATGTGGGAAGTCTGCGGCTGCGCTTATGCATCCGGCTCCTCCGGAGCTGCCACCGCAGCTTCTATTTGGATCATGTGGATTTCTAGGAATTTCATATGCACAATTTGTGGAGAATGTGCCAAAGCCAAATTCATCCTGTGCTGTTTTTCCAATAATTACCCCACCATTCTCTTTTACTCTTTTAACTGAAGTAGCATCAAATGGGGGTATATAATTTTCAAGTATCTTTGAGCCAGCAGTGGTTTTAATATTTGCAGTACAGATGCAATCCTTTATTGATATGGGAAGTCCATAGAGTGCACCATGTTTTTTAGGTAACTCTGGATTATCTATAATTGTAATAAATGGTGCGTACTTTTTTTGTATAATAGCTAATTTTTCATTCAATGCCCCATAAAATTCAGAAATATCTATACTGCCATTTATGCTATTTGATACAAAATCGGCTGCACTAAGATTTTTTGTTATTAATTGCAACACCCTTAAAGAATTTTTGGCCCTACGATATATCCTTTTTCATTTCTCTTTGAATTTAAGAGGGGCTCCCATACTGTTTCATTTATAACATCATCGCGCCATACATTGCTAACCTTATTTGGATGATATGCTGGCGATATGTTTTCCGTATCAACCTTATTTATTATGTCAAATGCGCTTAATATTTCGGTAAGCTCTTTTGAGAATAAGGTTTTTTCCTCATCTGTCAAATTTAGCTTCGCTACATCACATAACCTGTTAATTAACTCTATGTCTATTTTTGAATAATCGCTCATACAATAGTTATATGCGAGAAAGCTTTTATTCTTAACTATGTATATCCCGTCGGGGTGATTCGAACACCCAACCTGCCGGTTTCTGCCATTTAAGGCAACACTTTCCAACTACAGCCGGCCGCTCTGCCATTGAGCTACGACGGGGTATATTATAAAAGTCGAACAAATTAAAATATCTTTTGATATATTGATGCCATTTAAATTTATAGCTTTAGGTTTATATACTTTATAAAGGACATAATATAAAAGAGTATAAGATATAAATGCCGAGCATTAAAAAAGGGGAAGCGCCGAAGGTGGTATCGAGCAAAGAATTGATAAGAAGGCAGCATGCGCTCCCAATAACATTTTACACGTTAAAGGATAGGATGCTTGCTATAGCACATAAACCCACATTTTTAGACGCGCTTCTTGTTATAGTAGCGTTTCTCGCAATAGTTGTGGGCTTTCCATATTATCCTCTAATCTATGTAATTTTAATAATGCTTGCTTTATTTGTGGCAACGCTATATCATCCGTTTTTAGGTTTGATATTTTTAATGGTTTTCACCTTTCCAGTGCTTGTATACCAAATGGCCGCAATTGCCTGGCTCTTTCTTTTTATAATTACTCTGGCGCTTGTATTTGGATATGTACATTATAGAACAATGCTTTTCTCATTTATTGTCCTTGCACTATCATTTTCAAATCTTGGCTATTTACTTACAATACCAGCGTTCACATTTGGCGTTTTAATAATAGGCAGAAAAAGGGCAGTCATAATGGCTATAGTATTGGTGCTTGGTATTGTTGCCTTTTCATCACTCACAGGGATTCAGAATACCGGCTATATAGTTACAAATGCCAGCAGTCAGCATGCATTACTAACGCAATATTATAATTCAAACATACCAAAGGCTAGTGTTTCAAATACTCTTAATAATCAATCTGGTTCGCAAAGTTCTATATTTAAATATATAACGCCCATCGCGCCTGCTATGGCACTATTAAATCTTAGCATAGCAATAGGAAATTCTACTGGAAAATCGATTGTAGGTTTAAGAAATGTTACTACGACACAGTCGACTGCAAATGTAATCTCAAATACTTCAGTATTAAGTTTTGGCACAAAATTTGATCAAAGCCTTTTGAATTTTGGGAGCACTTCTGTTTTATCATCCGTTCCCGCTGCTATAGGTTTAAGCATAGACTCTTTTTCTTTAAATCCTATACCATATTTAATAGAACTTGCAGCATTGATTGCGATAATATTGTTTATTGATGAGTATATAGCTAGCAGCAGATCGCGCTATAAAGGTACAGAAGCTAGCATTTTAGCAATATGCTACCCTATAAGTTATCTGATAATATCATACGTATTTAGTTACAATGCAAATACGAGCATATATTTGTTAATAAGTACGGCAATAGCTCCAATACTAATATACGTACTTGAATCTAACGGAATAAATGTTGCGCGCGCACTAGATGTGCGCAAGCAGGATATCAGAATGAAATTCGGCGAGACTTTTGAGGATCTGCAAGCTGAATCTAAGCATGAGTCATTTAATGACATAGGGAATTATGACAATGTCAAGATTGAATTAAAAGAGGCAGTTACGAGCCCAATAGAGCAGCGCGGTATATCTATGGCGTACAACATAAAACCTGTAAAAGGCATTCTATTCTTTGGCCCTCCTGGAACTGGAAAAACGATGATGATGCGCGCGCTTGCAAATGAGATACATGGGGCATTTTACTATGTTAAAACATCAGAGATGATATCAAAGTTTCCTGGCGACACTGAGAAGATGATCTCAAATGTGTTTACAATAGCAAAGAAGAACCAGCCGTGCATATTATTCTTTGATGAAATTGATTCTATTGCAATGGGCAGAGAGGAGAATACAGATACAACGCGCCGTGGAGCGCTATCTACTCTGTTAACAGAAATTGATGGGTTTAATACATCAGATAAAATCATTGTTGTGGGTGCAACAAATCTGCCTAACGTATTAGATAAGGCGCTTATGCGACCAGGAAGATTTGATAAGGCAATCTATATGCCTCTGCCAAATATTGATGGTAGAAAAAAAATATTCCAATTGTATCTAAAAAAATTACCGATATCCAATAAAATAGACATTAATGAACTTGCAGAGAAAACAGAGCGATTTTCCGGGGCGGATATACGCGCATTATGTGCAAATGCTGCAAGAGAGGTGGCACAAGATGCTGTTAGTAAGCATAAGGTTCTTAATATAACACAGGCGGATCTTTTGAATATGATCGCAACTACAAAACCATCA
>JAJZJI010000146.1 GCA_021828345.1 Microcaldota archaeon | reverse complement strand
GTGTTCCAGTTCTGTGATGGTGCAAGTCATCTATGTCTTTTACAACTTTTGAAAGTTTAAAGACTGAAAGTGACTAACCACCAATATTTATCATATTTCAAAGTCTGTGTTTTGAATCGTAAATTGTCATCTGGCTTGGCTATGAGTCGTCTGGAAAAACTGCATATGCATCGAACCCACTGTCAAGTAAAGTTTCACAATAAACTAGAACTGATCTCTCAGCTCCACACCCTTTTAATGTAGGAGTACAATTGTTAAAAACCATTACCCCAGATATTGGTCTTATATAAGAAATTAGATTTATAGAGAGTTCTTGTATTTAAAGGAAAATTCCAAAGTGAGAGCAATATTAGAAACTAATTTCAAAAATATATCTAGTGTAAAGTTGTTATTTGAGTGATATTTAGATAGTTTACAAAAAAAGCACCTCCATTTCCTATTAAAATATATATTTGTGAGTTTTCGATCATTTTAGTCACTTTTACATTAAAGTTAACTTCAAAACTTTTGTTTTCTACTGACGTCAAATTAGCTGAAAAATTTTGGCTCCATCCTGAACCTTTTACGCTAAAATTTGTCTGATAGAGATTAATTGAAGTAATAGTAGATATAGAAAATGAAAAGTTATATTCTCCTGGAGGAAGGAACATAGGGCCGTTCAATTGTATCGAATTATTGACTAAAATTGGCTTATTGTTAGTCAAAAGGAAATTGGATGCCGATATCGGCAGGTTTCCAAGAATAATGGGCGCTTGCATATATGCAGATCCAAACATACAGGTTATCGGAACGTAATATTGTAACGGGCCAGTATAATTTCTTTCAAGCAAGATTATACCTGATGCCTCTGCAACTATCCCGAAATTTGCAGTTTGATATAATTTACTAAGAAGATCATACATAGATAAATTGTAGGGACTACTTAGGCTTTGCGTAAACATGCCGCCATACGGATTCCCAATTACATAATTTATCGTGGCATTTCTATAAGATAATCCTTCCAATTGCTTGTATGATAAATTATAATTAATGGTATAAGGAGTCACCAACACCGGAGCATTGTTCAGCTGTGGGAGTGGTAATACTGACGGTTCATCATCTCCTATAACGACATATGGTGAATTCATTGGTATAAGTTTTATTTCTGTCAAGTACTCTTGATAAAGTCTTGAATATTTAGATATTGACAAATCCGTTTTATATAAATTGCTATGGTTTATTATTGGAGTAAAAGGTGCCAAAATTAGGACAATAATTATAGTGGAAATCACAGCTCCTTTAACGATTGTTTCAGGTATTTTATTTTTTATACTGACATTTTTCAGCGTAGAGACATGTTTTTTTTCACATCTTTTTTTCAGGTTTGAAAAACCATAAATTGCTGAGATAAAAACTCCCGGAATCAACGCAGAAGCGTACTGGTCTGTCAGTATTCCAGGTATGAAATATACTGTCTGTGAACTTATAAACATAATAGAAAAAAATGGTACTAGCAAAAGAATGTACCTATTTGGATATAGGGACAAAAATCCTAGGGGAACTAACGCAAGAAAAAAAGTTAGAATTTTGTACGGAAAAAAAGATAATAAATCTATATTACCAGAATGAACTGTGGAACCAATTTTAATATTTATGGTTAAATCAACAAAATAAGTTATTATAAGTAACGTAAATGAAGCAACAAATATAACCAGCCCATACCTGCCATACCTTTTATTTAAAGTGCCTGAAATAATCGAGTTGTAAATTATTGGTATTGAAAATAGAATAGGGAGTCCTAACAAGAGATAATGAGTTAGTCCTGACAGCAATAAAAAAAGTACAGAAAGCTTGTATTTTTCAATTATAAATAAATAGAACCCAAGGAGAAAGAAGAAAACTAGAAAGGCTTGGTTGTGAACATCGAACCAATTTACTCCGTAAAGAAGGGGATAGACAAGGTAAATTAAAGAGAAGATCAGTGAATAATTCTTGTTCCTCAATACCCGAAGTGAAATGGCATAAATCAATATCGCTGGTAATGCAAGGAATATTGTCTGTAGTATTACTATTGAACTTAGGCTGTGCATATAGTATATGGGAGCAAACAATATGGCAGTATCCTTATTTAGAAAGGCTATGAGCAGACCAGATAAAGAATGAGAATAAATAGTTAAATAGAACTCTTGCTGCATTAACCCAAGGTCATACACACCAGCTTGGAAAGTAATTATCCTATATACTGTAATGTATGACCAATAAATTATATACATGAGTATGGCAACAATTAAAACAAGTAAGTGCCAGTAGAGCTTTAACTTCTTATGATTTAAGACAAATTCCATTTTACTCATCTCAGAGGTATTCATGATTTACTTACAATATACCGAGAATAAAAAAACAGTAATTAATGTATCATTCAAAACATTCCTTGGTATGTTCAAGATAAACTAAACTTTTAGATGCTCTGGTTTCCTTTTGAGTACATTGTTAATACCTGCATGGCAATGAGAAAGAGGCAAATGATCATTATAATAATAAACTAATGAATAAACCAATAACAAATCTAATGGTAGATAGTTCTTTATGAATGATATACCTGATAACAAAGCAGAGGTAAGTATAATAATCACAGCATATAATAGAACCGAATTCTGCTTGGATGCAATTTCTTCAGTGTTGAATCAAGATAAATTAGCAAATAAATGTGAAATAATCGTGGTAAAAAATTTTTATAAAATAGAAATAGACAACTTGATTTTAGCGAATAATATTATATCCATATTCAAGGATAACTGTAATTTAGGTGAGATGCTTCGTACAGCTATTTCAGCTGCTTCAGGAGAATTATTATGCTTTCTTGATGACGATGATCTCTTTAATCCAACTAAAATCCATCACGTTATAAAGGTTTTTCGCGAGGTCGAAGGCCTTAATTATTATCACCACTCTCAAGATATTAGAGATGTTAATATGGTACCACTTAAGACGATATACACACGGAATGCACATCCTGGTAAACTTCTCGTTAAGGCCAGTGAAGCAGAAAAACACTTTTATTCTTTAAGCAAAAAACACATACTTTTATCATCGTTTTTTTTTAACTTAAGTTCTATTACTATTAGAAAAGAAATTATCATGGAAAAATTGGACGATTTGAGCCAAATAGTAACGCATCCTGAAGATTTTATGTTCTTTGCAG
>JAJZJI010000145.1 GCA_021828345.1 Microcaldota archaeon | reverse complement strand
GGTAATATACCTCCTTGTGTAGACCCAAAGTTCACTATAACATTTGAGGATTGACCCTGATCTATTATCACATTAGACGCAGTTGGGGTCATAACATCTGATAATGTTGGTTCAGTGCTTATTGTAATATTTTGCGAGAATAAATTCTGTGGGGTTGCATAGGATGATGTTCCAATATCAGAATAATAAATGCTGAAATTATATAAAGATGCAGGTGAATTTATTGTTTTCAGTGATATCGTATCAGAGAAATCATTTGCTTTTGTTAGCAATACTGGTGCTGAATAGAATGAACCAGAACCAGTAAATGGTGATAGATAGCAATCCACCATAGTATCAAGAGCACTTGGAGCGCACCGTAAATACACAATTACATTACTACCCGTCCCGCCCCCAGTTGAGCTCAAATGATATGTTATTACCTGTCCAGCATCAGTCTGCCAACTACCATCAGCATTTATTGCATTGCTTATAGTAGCGGTTATTTGAGGCGCGCCATAAACTTTTGCACTGAAAAAGCGATATATAGTGTATCCTGTCTTTACATCATGTATTGCAAATGAGACATTATAAGTTCCAATAGCATTAGGCATAAATGTACCATTTGAAGCAAACAATGAGTTATATGGGGCCATTTGCCCACCATAAAATGGTGTTGGCGTTATAATAATATTACCAGAACCGCCAGATGCTTTTATTGATCCGGCATAAGGCACTACTTGACCAATATCCATATTAATAATTTCATTTACAGGTTGAGATATTGAAATTGGATGGTATATTGTAACATTTGTGCTATTTTGTATATAATTTCCTGGTCCATTAAAAACGCCTAAATCAAAAACTCTTACCTGATATGAACTTCCGCCAGCTTCAGCAATAAATGTTATGCTTGCGGTCTTATTTTTGGTAAGTACATTTCCTATTTTATTTCCTTCATAATAGAAAACATAGTTATAACCAACACCAGAACCTCCAAAGACATTCGCCGTAAGTGTCTCACTTTGATTCTGATCGACACTTGTATTTGATGCAGAAAGCTTAACGGAAAATGGATAAACTGTTATAATACCTCCAGTTAATGTTACATTTGGTTCTGCTGGATTTGTTGCATATTTTGTACCAGTATCGGATATTTTTAATGATAATTGATAGGTTCCAGGACTATTAAGCATCGGAGAATTAAATGTTTGAAATCCTCCAATTCCACCTTGGCCAGATTCACTTATACTATTTCCTAATTGCCAACTATAATAATACGAACCTGTTCCACCAGTAGGAGTTGCGGTGAATTGCTGCGATTGACCCTCATCCATACTTGTATAGTATCCAACCCCATTTGATGTACCATATATAGCTCCACTGATTGCATTATAAACAGTTACTGGTATTGAACCAGAATAACTTGAATATGAATTTGAATCTACCGCTTTTACACAGTAATATACAGTAGTTCCATTAATGCCGTTGTTTGTAGGTGCCGCATTAAATATAAATGATGATGAAACATCTGAAGCTGTCGTAACCACAGAAGTGTCAGATGAACATGTAGCTGATAGACCACTATAAAGTGTCAATGAATAAGGGGATTTACCATTATTTAACGTAACTGTTATCGGAAGCGTCTGACCAACATCAACTACCGCATAACTTGGGGATATAGTTACTGTTGTTGAATTAGTACTGCCTATAGTTACTTGTGTTGATGCAGTATCTATAACATTTGAGCTATCAGAAACATTAGTCACAATTACATTAAAAGTTGTTAAGCCTGAAACAGTGAAAGTTCCGCCATTTTGAAAAATTATAGAATTAGGGGATGATGAAGATGATGTACCAAGAGGTTTATTATCAACAAAATAATTGTAATTATAATTTCCAGAGCCTCCGCTAACCGTTGCAGTAAGAAGTATTGGTTGATTAAAATATGTTGTTGATGATACGTTAGATGTTAACGTCACGCCCGTTATGGTACCGGCTCCAGCAGTACCTATTCCAAGAAGCACTATCAATGAGAATAGTGCAAATATTACATTTGCTTTCATTATACCCCCTTAACTTAGAATGTAATTAAATGCCCTTATATGTCACAAAAATGCTACCCCCGTAACATTGCATGACAAAAATTATATCCTTTAATCTATTTGCTAAATATTTATACCTTTCTGCTACGTATGCCAAATTTTATGATTGACGAACTGCCACTACCTTCGTAGTGGATAATTTGTTGTATGTTGCAATGCTCTATATACAAGATGTTTTAATTCCGGATTTTTTCTATAATTTGACAGTAGTTTACGCAATTTTATAGGATTTAAATAATATGCATTATTTTTTTCAGAAAGCAGTGCCATTATTACAGAATATTTATCATCCAATAATATGTTAACATCAATATTTGCCTTAATTACTAGAGAACTATTCTTGGCTGCAGCCAATCTTACATCAGTCTCTTTTGCACTCAGTATGTAGTTGACTATTTCCGCCTTACTTAATATTAATGGTGTTGATGGATTTGCGGCTATAGCGATTTTTGACTGTATTGGACCATGAACCATTGTATGTAATATCATATTTTTTGGAATTAGCATTATCGCACTTTTATTTGAGTATAGTGCTGCAACAACCTTTGGCGATTTATCTTCAAGAAGCCTTGTTATTAAATTATTATCCTTATCACCAAAATGTCTTACTACTAAAGACAGCGCAGCATTCTTTGCAAGCCTCTTTCTAATATTATAACTGCAGTTTAAAAATTTATGAGCTGCCTGCTCACCGATTATATTAAGGACATTTGGATTTCCTGCAAGAAAATAGAGCTGTGATGCGTTTGCAGATTCAAAAAATAACTTTATATTCTGAGCATCCAAAAATTCCAGTATATCACTTCGCCTGGCAATAGATCTTGATTCATTCTTATGCTCAATTAAATACTCTACGCCCTTACTACATATTTCTTTTAAATAATCTGTAGAATAAGATTCAAATATGCGTAATTGCAAATCTGCAATTGAAGTTGCCTTATAACCTTTGCGTATGGTAGCGTTATATGGTATTTGTTTATACATAATAACTATTATTAATTGTTTAGTTAACTATATAAATATATACTTTTTATTTTATTAATTAGGTGTTACACATACAAAATATTAAGCTGCAGTCAGCAATGGAGTATCTAATGAGTTATGGTTGGGCGATACTCATCATTGCTGTTGTA
>JAJZJI010000144.1 GCA_021828345.1 Microcaldota archaeon | reverse complement strand
AGGCTTCACCAATGCAATTAAGGCAATGCACTCGTCAGTTAAGATAACTAATAATACAATATTTGGCAATGATTCCACTCCATTAAATAGCGTTCTAATAAATGTAACAAATTCAAAGTATGTTTACATAGACAATAATAAATTAATGGGATTATATAATGGAATATCCGAGAGCAATGTGTCATCTGGTAGCATATCAAATAACAATGTTACTGCATATATGACTGGTATATTATTAAATCATGTAATAGGTCAGCAGGTATTAAATAACAATGTTCCGTATTACGGTGTTACGGCAATGGAACTTATAAATTCTTCAGGCAATAATTTCAATTATAATAAATTATATGGCGCAAGTGGTATTGTATGCTCTTATGGGTCAATGAATGCCAGCACTAATTCTGATTTGGGCGGCAATAGCTGTTCTTCAAATACATTCTGTAGTTGGATGGTTGAGTCTTCTACGTCTTGTCCGGCGTATAAAAGTTAATGTTAATGTTGTGGTATGATGCTCTTTAGAACGCTCGCAGAGCACTATAGTGAACTTGAGTCTGTATCCTCAAGGCTTAAGATGATGGAGATATTGTCAAGTCTGTTTAAAATAACTGGTAAGGATGAGATAAAATTTGTCATATATATAACGCAGGGTATTTTGTTGCCACCATTTGAAGGCTTGGAGTTTGGCGTTGCGGAAAAAATAATGGAGGATGCTATAAGCCTAGCAACAGGATATGAAAAGGATATAATTGAAAGTAGCTATAACAAAAGCGGTGATTTAGGCATTGTCGCATTTGATTTTAAATCAAAAACAAAGCTAAAAAGGATGTCAGATAATGGATATAACGTATCTGATATATATCATAAAATGTATAAGATCGCAAATACTAATGGTCCGGGTAGCAAAGATCTTAAAATAAAAATGATTGCCGAATTGATTGCATCCTCAACAGATCTTGAGGCAAAATACATAACTAGATACGTGCTTGGAGAGTTAAGGCTTGGGGTGGGCGATTATACTATATTAGAAGCGTTATCTCTTGCGTATATAGGGAATAGGGAGGAAAAGCAGAGCTTGGAGTATGCCTATAATCTATGCAGCGATATGGGAGAGGTAGGCGAATGCCTTGCAAAAAATGGCATAGAATCGATAAAAAAATTTGATGTTTCATTATTCAAACCACTAAGGCCAGAGCTTGCTGAAAGGCTTCCAACCGCAGAGGAGATAATAGAACGTATGGGTGGTGTATGTTCTGTTGAACAAAAATATGATGGATTTAGGTGCCAGATACACAAAAGTAATAATAAGGTAAAAATATACTCTAGAAATCTAGAGGAGACTACAGATATGTTTCCAGATTTAAAAGAAGCAGTAATAAATGATATAAAATCTGATACCATAATATTTGAAGGTGAGGCGCTTGCCTTTAATGATGTTACTAATGAATTTCTTCCATTTCAAGAGACCATACAGCGGAAAAGAAAGCACGGTATAAAGGAAAAATCAACAGAACTTCCATTGCATTTATTTGCTTTTGATATAATATATTTAAATGGCCGAAGCTTAATAAATGAGCCTTATTCAAAGAGGCGCTCAATAATTGAAAAAATGTTAAATACAAAAATAATAACACCAACAAAACGTATTTTAACTTCATCACCAAAAGAATTCGAGCTTTTTTTTGACAAGTCAATAGCGGATGGGCTTGAGGGTATTGTAGCAAAAGATCTTAAATCAACCTATGTGGCTGGGGCTAGAAAATTCAGCTGGATAAAAATGAAGCGGAGCTATAAAGGGATACTGTCGGACACGTTAGATCTAGTTATAATAGGTTATTTTCTTGGCAGAGGCAGTAGGGCCGAATTTAAATTTGGAGGGCTTCTATGTGCTGTATATAATAAAGAACGCGATATCTTTGAATCAATCTCTAAGATAGGTACAGGATTTACTGAAGATAATATGCGCATGTTTAGCGATCTGCTTGGAAAAATAAAATTGGCAAATAAGCCAGCACGTGTTGATTCAATAGTAATTCCAGATTTTTGGGTGGAGCCAAGATATGTTATAACGGTGAGGGCGGATGAGATAACAAAGTCTCCGACACATACTTGCGGGAAATCTAAAAATGAGAGTGGTTTAGATATTGGATATGCGCTAAGGTTTCCAAGAATAATAGAAAATAGCAACATACGTACTGATAAAAGTGCAGAAGACGCAACTACAACGTCCGAAGTTATCGAGATGTATAATGATCAGAAGAAAATAAGTAGCAAGTAAATAAAGAATACTAATCCTTTATTACTCCTTCTATGACTTTTGATAATTTGTATGAGCTTTTTATTACGTCCTTTACTTTTGGATTAAGTCTATAACCAAGTCCATACCCCTTATCCGTCCTTATGTGTGTTGGTTGTATAACATTTAAGTCTAATGAAAGTTCCCTTAATGTAATTATAAGAGTTTTTCTCGTAAATTTCTTTTCTAATACCGAATAGAGCTCCCTTGTCGTCCTAGGGGATTTTTTTAACAAAAGATCCATTACTGCAAAATTTGGTCTGCTTATAACCTTTCTAAGCGCCCATATCTCATCTTTCTGTATTTCAGCTTTTACCATAGTTGATAATGTCAATCAATATTTAAAAAACTTATGTTTTCATGCTTTTTAAATATGCATAGTTGTCCATCATCTAATATGTTGTTATACATATGTTTACGCTAATACAATAAATAAAAACGAGGTGCGTATACTACTGTTATAAATATTAATTGTAACAATTAAATATATCTTGCATGCGTATTTACATATATGGCTTTTGTGGTGTAATGGCTCGCACGGAGGACTGTGGATCCTCAAGACCGGGTCCGATTCCCGGCTAAGGCCCTTCAATTATGTATTAAAAGCAGTGGTGTGCCGTAGCCTCCCTTTTGTTTTAGATGGTATTTGACTAAGCGGCATAATGCCTTGCACACTCACTATATGCCATGGCGGTGCGTTTCATCCAAATTAGTACGCTCGTCGCGTCATCGCTTATATACTATATTGGTATCGTTTCTGTTCCGCCACAAAGCCTTAAACTATGCACATTCTGTGTGGGAAGAGCTTCCTCCGCACTAAGCGGTGAACCATCCGCACACCACCGCAGTTTGTTAAATATTCTATAAATTAAGATATTTAGAGCTATCTTTTTCATATATGCAATATTTATCACATGCTGTTTATGGCATCCATACCAAGTAACATAA
>JAJZJI010000143.1 GCA_021828345.1 Microcaldota archaeon | reverse complement strand
TGTAATTTAGGTTCTATCAATCTAGCAAAATTCATTAAAAACAATGAAATTGATTATGATCATCTAAAAGAAATAATATATCTGAGTACAAGATTTCTGGACGACGTTATAGATGCTAATTGTTATCCAGTTAAAGAAATAGAAAAAGTGACAAGATCTACCAGAAAAATTGGTCTTGGTGTTATGGGCTTTGCAGATATGTTAGCTGAGTTAGATATTCCTTATGGTAGTACTAAAGCTTTGACAATAGGAGAAAATATCATGAAATTTATGGAGAAACATAGTCATGATGCTTCTGAACTATTAGCAAACGAAAGAGGAACATTCCCAGCTTGGAATGGTAGTACATGGAAACCAAGAAAAATGCGTAATTCTACTACAACCACAATAGCACCAACAGGTACAATATCTATAATTGCAGGATGCTCTTCATCTATAGAACCATTATTTGCATTAGCTTTTGTAAGACATGTGCTTGATGGACAAGAATTATTGGAGATAAACAATGCTTTAGAAAAGAAATTAAAAGACTTGAATATGTATAGTGACGAAATGATGGTTGAAATAGCAAAGACTGGTTCTTTAAAAAACATTGAATTACCTGAACATGCAAAAGACATAAAGAAAACTTTTGAAACAGCACAAGAAATAGACTACAAATGGCATGTTTTGATGCAAGCAGCTTTTCAAACATACTGTGATTCTGGAGTATCTAAGACAATAAACATGCCTGAAAGTGCTACTCGAGAGGATATAGGATATGCATATAAATTAGCACATGATTTGCACTGTAAAGGTATAACAGTGTACAGAGACAGATCAAAAACACAACAAGTTCTTTATACTGGAACTGAAAAACTTGATGTGAAAACTGAACCCATTTTAGAAAAAGGTTTGCTTCAAGTTGGAGCAACAGATGATCCTAATTGTAAATCGGGTTCATGTTCTTTGTAGATTAAATTTAGATAAAATCATAATCTTTAATCCATTTTCATTATATTTTAATATTGGAATCACCGATTTATTTAAAACGTTTTGGCAATTTGTTTAATACAAATCCATAATAACAATTTATGTTGTGCCAAAACAAATTTTTTAAATACTCTGAAAGTATAATGAAATATGGAATTTAGTTTTGAAGTACCATTGAAACAAGCAGAGGCATTAGATGTGGAACAGGATTACCTGTTTGTATTAGCCCAGTGTTTAGAAGATGTTGATTATCTAAGATATGTGAAAAACAGTCCAAAAAAGAAGATTCTAGACAACGGAGCAAACGAACAAGATGCAGTTGTTGGTAGAAAGTTACTAGGATATGCTGAAATCATTGATGCAGATATTGTTATTATACCTGACAAACAATTTGATGAAGCACAATCTCTGAAATACTTGTTTGAATTCTATTCAAAATATTTGGTTGGTAATGAATACAATTATACATTTATGGTAGTGCCTCAATCTAACACATTCGAAGGTATGACAAGATATTTAGATATGTTGTCATTATTGATATCTAGAATAGAAGCTTTATCAAATAACATTACAACTATAGGATTACAATTTAAGTTTTTAAGGAAATTTGGTATGGATTTTGTGAATCAAACTATTCCTAAAATAAGACCTAAGAATTTAGATTTACACTTTTTAGGGTTTGCAAAGGAAGATCAATTAGGGTACAAACAAGTAAAAACAATGGACACATCATTGCCAATAAATTTTGCTGCTGAAAATAGTGAACTCAGATTTGATCGTTTTCCAAAAGGTATTGATGTGTGGAAAGATATTGTCAACGAAGAATTGGCTATAGAAAATATGAGAATGTTTAAGAGACATTCAAAAATTGTAGAAGAATGGATGAAACTGTACAAGTATGACAGTTAATCTTGTTAACGTTGAATATCGTTTTGATTTTTTCAAAAAAATTCCTATTATATCTCTATATTTTAGAGATGGAGAACAAAAAATAATAAAAGAAGTTGAATATTTTAAACCTTATTTTTACTCTACAAACAAGATAGCTACTAATGCTATAAAAATACCAGATCAATTTGGTAATACACATTATGAATATATAACTCAAACATTAACAAATCGAAAAACTATGAAAGGTGAACCTGTATACAAAATACAGTATAATAACCCTAGATTAACATCTATTATACGAACATATTTTAATGATAACGGTTATGAATCTGATGTAGAATTTGTTCGAAGATTTATGATTGATAATGTTACTAAACTGGAAAAAGCATCGTATAGAAAACTTGTGATAGATATAGAAACTACAACAGATTATGGGTTTTCAGTTGCAGAAAATCCAATAGAAAAAATAACATTAGTTTCGATATACGATAATATTCTCAATAAATTAGCTACATTTGCTTTATTACCAGAAGGTGTGAAATTAGAAGATGTTGATAGTAAAATACCAAGGTCATTCGATTTAATAGACAGAGATGGTAAATTTATAAAACGTTATGAAGGACCTATAGCGTTTTTTGAAGACGAATCAGAAATGTTGAAAATGTTGTTTGCAACATGGAAAAAACTTGACCCAGATCTTAATATTGGTTGGAATGTATACTTTGACATAATATATCTATTTGCACGAGCTAAATACTTAAAGATAGATTATACATCTATATTTGGGTTTGTAAGATTTGAACCATCTGAGTCAAGGAGTAAATATGGTCAAGCAAAGAAACAACCAACCACAAGAATTCAAGGACAAATAATATTTGATTTGTTAGACCCATATAAAAGAATCAAATCAAAAGAATTACCTTCATATTCTTTAGAATACGTTTCAGATGTAGAATTGAACATGGATCATGCAAAATTACGTGTATCAAATTTCAGTAAATTTTGGAGAGAAAATTTTGTAGAATTTGTAATATATAACAGAAGAGATGTAGGATTGTGTAATTCTGTCGAAGAAAAAACAAAAATAATAGATACATTTGAAGATATTCGTGTTTTATCATTATTACCAAGATTAGATATGTGTACTGTTTGGAGTAAAGTGATTGATAATATTGTGTTGACGAAGTTTCCAGATTATGTATATCCAATGAAAGTGTTTGTTAATAAAACAACCTCACCTGAAAAAATATTAGAAGATCGTGGTGGATATGTTAAAGAACCTTTACGTGGGTTGCATGAAGATGTAGATGTGTTAGACTTTTTCAGTATGTACCCTAACATATATATAATGTTTAATTTAAGTCCAGAAACTATATGTAATCCATCAGAAATACC
>JAJZJI010000142.1 GCA_021828345.1 Microcaldota archaeon | reverse complement strand
TAAAGAAGCGCAGAAAGCGCTTGCGAAGAGATCAAAAGCGCAGAGTGGGCAACCTTTAGATTGCTCATTCTTTGTGAGTTTATTTTAGTTTATTAACAGTGTGAACTTTATATATTCTAATAGCAGTACTATCTTCATACACTGATTAATTTTTAGATAATTTAATTTGAACTTATTCCTTTGAGTAATGGTTCTGCACATACATCTCGAGTCTATTCTTAAATTTATCCTTTGCTTCAGATATTCTGGTAGTATCAACCTGCTTACCATCCTCATAAATCATACATACAGGATCCTCTCCGCTACCAGGAAGCGATATACCTATATTTGCATACTTGCTCTCACCAGGGCCATTAACAACGCAACCCATTACGGCAACCTTCATCTCTTCAACGCCTATATAGCCTGATTTTTTCCACACCTTCATCTGTGTTTCTAGATATTTTGTCATGTACTCTGCAAGCTCCTGAAATCCTGTTGAAGTGGTTCGCCCACATCCAGGACAGCTTGTAACAAGAGGCGTAAAATGTCTTATATCAAGTGATTGTAATATTTGTTTTGCCACTATGACCTCTTCGGACCTACTTGAGCCCGGAGTTGGTGTTAATGATACGCGTATAGTATCTCCAATGCCTTCTACAAGCAGCTGTGAAAGCGCTGCACTTGATGCCGCTATGCCCTTGCTGCCTATACCCGCTTCAGTTAATCCTAAGTGTAATGGCTGTTCTATTCGTGATGCAAGCATCTTGTATGCATGCACCATTTCTGGAACCTCAGATATCTTAGTACTAACTATAATCTTATCTTTAGAGAGTCCATATTCTATTGCTTTATGCACAGACTGCACCGCACTCTCAACCACAGCATCTATTGTAACATCACGCGCGCTCTTTGGCGAGCCCGCTTTCATATTCCTATCCATTAATATTGTAAGCACCGATGGATCTAATGAACCCCAATTCACCCCTATTCTTACAGGTTTATCATGATCTATTGCAAGCTTTACAAACTGCTTAAAATTATCGTCATGCTTCTCGCCAAACCCTACATTTCCAGGATTTATTCTATATTTATCTAATGCATCAGCGCAACTTGGCACATCCTTTAATAATGAATGGCCATTATAATGGAAATCTCCAATTAAAGGTATATCTAACCCCATGCCATCGATCTTTTTCCTTATATCAACTACAGATCTTGCCATAGATAAATTCTGAATTGTAAAGCGTACTAGCTCTGAACCTGCATTATGTAATTCTAGTATTTGCTCAACAGTCTTATCCACATTGCCAGTATCAGTATTTGTCATACTCTGCAGCGCTACAGGATGCTCAGAGCCGATATACATATTTCGCACGCGAACCTGCAAACTCTTTCTTCTTTTATATCTACTTATATGATTAGTCTTACCTTGTATAATTACCATTATTCCACCCAATAATACGCTTAACCTATGAATAAAAAAGCTTTAATAGTATTTTATTATATTTGATATTTGACGTTTAATAATATTTTTTAATTATATTTTATATAATATTCAAAAAACCCAATATTACAATAATGAGTATTGATATTATGTATATTCTAAGCGTTATAAGCGCAAATCTCTTCCAACCATGTAGATGCGCCCGTCGTATAGGAACTATTTTATGCTCATCTAAATGCTCACGCTTCACAAACGCATTCCATTGTGATTCATTTTCTATTATGCCCTTTGGCATCTAATTACCTAAAAAAATTTTGGAAATATTATGGATATGCTATATGCCATACTCATACATATCAATGCAATAATTATTATTATAATAACAATATTATGCAGCTTTGAATTTACATGCCTGCCCATTACCTCTTTATCGTTCACAAGCAATAGTAAAAATAGCAGTGCTGCAGGCATTACTATTGATGCTATTACCTGTACGGTTATATTTACGAACCCTAACGGTAGATTTGGTATTAATACAATTAATGCAGCAAGTATTACACAGCTTATTCCAGGAAGATAGAATTTTTTTGCCTCTAAAAACGGCAGATTTATGCTCTTTGGCCAACCTAATGCTTCACTGAATGCCCAGGATGTGCTTGCAATTAATACTATTGCCGCTATTATGCCTGCATCTATTATACCAAGTGCGAAGAGCTTAACCGGCAGCATGCCTACTTTTGAGGATACACTCTGGAGGATATAGCTTATGCTATAAACAGAGCTATCATTTGATGTTACTATATTATTGCCATTAAAGACTAATGATGCCGTGAATATTATTATTGATATAGCAACAAAGGACATTATTATTGCCCCTATTAACGTATCGCGCCGTGCATATTTTAAATCCGATACCGTTGTACCCTTATCTACCTCTGAGGATTGCTGAAAGAAGAGCATCCATGGAGCTATTGTAGTTCCGATGTTTGCAAGTAGCACATATATGAATAATGGTGTTATCCCCCCATTTATATGCCAATTTACAAAACTCGTAGCTATTGCATAAAAATTTGGATGTGCAAAAAACATTATCGGTATAAATATAATATTAAATGATGCGATTAGAAGACTTACACGCTCCCATTTATAGTAGCGCAAAAATAATGTTATTGAAAGCACTATTATAAGACCTATAATAACTGCGTACAGCTGAGATATGCCAAATATCTCCATTCCAAAAACGATGCCTATGAATTCTGTCACCATCGTTAGCGTATTTGCAAGAACAAGATCAATTAGAGAGAATGTACCCCAAAATTTACCAAAACGCAGCCAGATCATCTCTGCATGTCCGCGATGGGTAATTGCTGCAAGGCGCACAGCCATCTCCTGTATTAAAAATGTTACAGGTATCATTAATATTAAAAATGGTATAAAAAATCCTATACCAAATATTGAACCCGTTTGCGCATATGTTATAACGCCACCTGCGTCATTATCCGCAATCATTACAAGTATACCAGGACCTATTATTGCAAGTAGTAGCAGTAGATGCGCAAGTCTACCTTTCTTTGCACGTAGCGCCATTATCTTTAATCGCTGTATTGCCCGCAGACGCGCCTCCGTAGGCAATTCTTTTAATTTCTCGCCAATGTCTATTTTATCTGAGCTAATTTTGTTATCCATTATACCATGCATTAAACAGCGCATATTGCGCTACTATATTTAGTGTATATCCCAAATGTATGCGTAATATATTATAAATTTAAATTATGCGCTAAATTTAATTATACAAATTCAACTATAATATCTAAATACTATTGATACGCTCTCGCCTATTGTATAGTTTG
>JAJZJI010000141.1 GCA_021828345.1 Microcaldota archaeon | reverse complement strand
ACTTCACTAACCTCTTTTTAAGTGTTTCCAACTTACTCATCAAATAACCACTCACTGCATCCATTGCTTCCCCAGTAGCTCCATACTTCCTAGCTAATGAATCTGCCAATGTCAATAAAGTTTGATTTTCTTCCTGCATCCTGCTAGTATCGAATATGGGTTCACCCTCATAATCCTTTTTAACCTGTGCGGTTGCATACTTCCCACCTAAATCAGTTATTTCAAAAACATGTTCACTATCTGAATAATCTCTCTTAATCTTTTCCGGAGCATCATAAAATACTACCTCACCACTTTCGGGGTTAACTAATGATATTGTATATCCATGTTCGATCATATCGAGTAATCTCATTAAATCCGCTTTCATATTATCAGGATTATATACCCATATATAATGTTTCTTATCAAAACAAAACTTCTAACTTAACGTCATAGTTCGCGTATCGTATCCCCCTCTCACTCAATGATGGAGTAAAATCCCCCGATGATGCATATCCTACCACTACACCACCCTTAATCATATTAGTACCTACAATGAAGCTCATTAAATCATTCCTCATATAGTTATCGATTACCCGCCAGTATTTACTAAATGCTTCCGTTGAACTCATATAATTACTATATACCCTTATCTGAAATCCATACTCCATATAATAATTACGCTGACCGAATACATGTGTTCCAACCTGTTTAGGAATGATAATAAAAGCATTACCAGCTCTCTGTACATCCACATCCTTTACATTAGCTACCTGAATAACCCGTGATGATGTACCAAATGTAGATTGTATATCTATTTCCATCTGCCATATCCCTGCATACATTAAATCCAATACTGAACCATATTGCATTGTAATTGTATCACTAAATTTTAAACTATCACTTAACTCTGTTGTTGTCATTCTTTCACCTGCAAGCTATCAGATATCCTCATATTTATAGCTACCTTATTTGTACTAGATTGTACTCCACCTATCTTTACATCCGGCATATAACTCAAATAAGTTCTCGTTCTTACAAATTGAATATAGAATGTATCTGTACTACCCACCCCTATTGTTAAATACCCACTCATAGCTGTACCTCCCGAATAAAGATGAGTTGAATATACCCCCGATGTAGCATAGTTGTTTAAAGGTACTCCACCATAATTCACCAATAAGAATGTACTGGTTGATGTTGCATATCCACTCATAATGTAATCTACATTCTGTTTAGTTGCACCCCCCTGTTGTAAAGGATAATTTGACATAGCTATTCCAAACCCACCAAAATAACTGTATGCATACATTGTATAATATACATATCCAACCCCCATATGTAATTCCGTTGGATAAAATGTACCCGCACCTCCTGTTGCCGAACCTGTACCCGTTTTTGAAAATGGTGAATCACATACCCCCACAAATAAGGTTGAACTCATCATTGAATTAAATCTCAATTCAACTATATATGGAGGAGTTAATTTAACCGAATTATTTATAATACCCTGATCCGATGTTATCCCTGTTAAATACATCCCACCGGGATATGGATATACTGGAACTTGATTAATCCAAATAATACATTCATTACCCCCCAATCACTTGATAATATCCCCGCCTGAAAATTCTCATAATAAGGGAATACTAACTTCCCATTATCTAATGTACCATATGATGTTGATAAATATCCAGCTTCCCCAACATAGTTGTTAACCCCAAAATTATTACTCTGTGTTGTGGAAAACCCAATAAAAAATTCGCTTGTATTTGCGGGTAATTTAACCCAAAATCTAGCTACCTTATTTACTATACCTTCTAACCACCCATATAATTGATTTCCATTAGTATCAAAAAATACCACATTCTCAAATCCACTTCTAGCATATGGAGCATACTGTGCCGTTGATGTAAATAACTGTTGCTGATAAGTCGTTGTTGCTAATGTTCCCGATAATGTAATGGGATAATAATGTAATACAGAGGATGGCACTGCTTGTGTTGATGTCATTATTCATCCTCCACTTTCAATGGTTTCAATGGGGAATATACCCTTACCTCCAATGTCATCTCATATTTCTGTACACCTCTCACATCTGATTGTAAGTTGTTCTCACTCTTTATCTTCGCCCATACTGTTCTATCCATATTGATACTATCAGTACCCCCGATATATCCCTCTACATTTTTGTGCATTTGATAAATGATATCTTCTAATACCTTCCATCCTCCGAATATGAAAAATACTATCTTAACCTTATATGTACTAAATTGTTCAGTTCCAAATCCAATATAATCGGCGGGTACATCCAATGGATATACTATCGCGGTATTATATTCTGGTTTCAGATTTACCCATTTTACATCATATGAATTTACAAATGTTACGTTTTCGGGAAGAAGCTCCTCAACGAAATCAAATATATTAGAATACTGCATGATCCTATATATTGAAGAGGATATTAAAAGTTTATCTTGCAAATATAATATGGTTGCATATTTATTAAATAACTCATCATAAAACTCCATCTTCGCTGTAAAGAATAATATAAGTGGTTTAAATACATCCTGTAAAGTCATAATAGCGTTTTGCGGAATTAGGGTTATGCTTTCATTAACTTTTTCATTAAATTCCATATAATCTATTATATGTATTTCCTCGCTGAATATTTGCCGGAATGATTCCTTTAATCGTATAATCCCTGCTTTTACTTTTTGTATAACAGATATTTTTCTTTGATCGTTTAATACAAATGTATCAATTATTTTTTTACTATTAAAGTGATTTTCTATTTCATTAAACTGTATATTATTCGCAATTAATTTTAATATAACATTATAATCGTACCTATCAAGTGGATAAAAATTATCCTTTAATTTTTTAGTATAATTAAATGTTTTACTATCTTTGAATATTAAATTTGAAATTATATGAAATATTCTAGTTATAAAATTCTTATCTGACATTTTTAAGTTATCAATTAATTCTAACAAATATATTGTATTTCGTATTATATCTTCTAATAGAAAACTATCATTTATTAAAAGTGATGAACGCTTACCAGAAATATCTAGAAAATCTAATGTATCACTTATAATTATAGTACCCTTACCAACAAAAGTATCAACTATATATCTTATATTTTCAACTAGCTTTAATTTACCGCTCAAAAATCTATCAAGATTAAACTCCTCGTGGGTATCCTCTATTATCTCATCATCATTAAATCTAACCTCCTCTGGCGCGGGGATTTCGCTAAATAAAAGCGATTTGATTGATTTCCTTATACCCTCAATCATATCTATGGTGGCGGTATAGAAATATG
>JAJZJI010000140.1 GCA_021828345.1 Microcaldota archaeon | reverse complement strand
TCAAATATTGCAACGTGTATATTACCGTCTATAGACTTATCCAACCAATTGTAGCTATCTACGTTCCTGTTGACCATCTCCACCCCATCGGCAATAACACTCATCTTTTCAGTATTTATCACGATATGCTTTTTGTCTTTGAACAGTATCCTAGGGTTTTTAAAACCGGCAAAATAGGGTATTCCCATCTCTCTTGCCAATATCCCTTCGTGGGATAGCATACCGCCAAATTCAGTTATTAGACCTCTGATGTGCGGATTTTTTATTATAGCATTGAAATCCGGTAACTCTATGAATTGCGTTACTAATATCACATCGTGATCCGGAATTGCGCTCTTTTCAAACCATGCCGGTCCGGATGCTATGCCTCTACTAACAGGGATTATGCTACCTGATGCGTCCATAAATTCTGTATTGACAGCTCTTGTTACAGGCCTGGTTTGTACTATGTAAACAACACCACCGTCAATACACCACTCTATATCTTGCGGGGATTCGAATTTATCAAATATATCTTTTGATACTTTAGACAGCTCTTTGATCTCTGTTGTAGAAAGTTTCTGTTTCGAACCGACCATTAGAGGCACATCCCCCTTGTAAAACCCGTCATCAATAACAGATTGGGTCTTTATAGATGCCTTGTATGAACCGTCATTATTGACCAGGTACATATCGCCGCTCTCTTGTCCGGAAACCAGGATATTGCCCTGACCTAGCACAGTATTTATTATAACCCTATTGCCGTCAACGAACGCCACCCCTGCCTTTTTGGAGTATATCTGTTTCTGTATAACGACGGCCATGCTGTCATTTTCGTTCCCGTTAAAATTCTTAAAAAATGATGCATATACCCGCATAATTGCATCCAATATATTTTCTGATGATACAGACAGCACAGTCTCGAATTGGCCCGCCATACTGGATTTTTCAGAATCTTCTATTGTTGCCGAGCTCCTTACCGCAACCTTATCAGAAACGAATTTTTTATTAAAAGAGTCCAATATCTCCTCCCTAAGATCCTTCGGAAAATCTATGTTGCCGCGATAGAGATGTTCAGCCAGAGTTCTCTCTTTTTTGAGATTGTTATATCTTAAGAGATACTCAAAAGCGTCACTGCTGAGCACCATAAAATCCGGCACGTTTATGCCTGCAGATCTCAATTTTAATAGATTATAACCCTTACCGCCTAATCTCCTTATATCAAGAGCATTATCTCTGTCGCCATCTATGACAAAATCCTCCATTTCTTGATTCATACGCAATACACCCGGATCAGGTAGTCTTGAATTAATATTAGCACAATTATAACAGATGTTCGATTTTATTTCTATCCGCGGTTTTGTCTTATCCATAATATAACCGTATCTATTTATTTTGTTTTATCATAGTATTCCTATACCTACATTGATTTCTCTGGTTCATATGTATCTTTATTCTTCACGATTTTTATATAATTAGATAATCCTATTAGCGGACATGATAGTTCATTCATATTACCGGAAAATATTCCCCTTATCCATGCATATATCTTTTCTTGTTTTAATTCTAATGTACCGTCATTGTTAATTTTGCCGATGATATTATTATCATTGTAGAGTGCTACAGTGCATTTGCTTAGCTCGCCGTTGGCTCTTATTATATACGAAGTCGGATTCGCTGCATAACATAAGTATTTATCTTTGTATATATCAAGATTACTTAATATGAGCCCTTTATCTATTGCAAATTTTTTAAGTAAATTTATTTTGCTGTAATCTTCAGTTATTGATAAATTATTATCATTCGCGCTGCCTAACCGTGATAGAAACCTTATAAAGATATTGAACCTCTTGTCATCTCCGATCTCGTTAGAGATTATAGACAAAAGATCTTTAATGCTCTCAAAATTGTTGCCATTAACATGCAATCTTATTGTAATTAGAAAGTCAATATTACTTTGATGGGCTGAAATAAGATTTTTCCAGATATTATCAAATGTGCCTTCGATTCCTGATTTTATTCTGAGTTTGTCATGTTCTTCTCTATTTCCATCTAATGTTATCTGATAGTCCTTTATACCAATCTCTGTTAGTCTTTTAAGCGTCTTCTGATTCAACATGTAGCCATTTGTTGTCATTGTTCCTATTATATTTAAATCTGGATTTACAGTTGATTTTAGTATTTTTATGTGATTCATTATATCTAATATTATATTATATGCGAGGAGTGGTTCCCCGCCGAACCATTGCACATTTAAATTACTAAGATCGGGGACTCGGTTATTAAGGAGTAATTTTATTGCATTAACTATTTCTGGTTTCATCTGTTTTGTCTCAAACTTTTCATAGCAGTACACACACCTAAAGTTACACTGTTCTGTTGGTAATATGATTAGTTCTAGTCGTTTATTAAGATTATTTATAAGATCTGTATTTAACATAGGCAACCCCATTTAGTAAATTAATTAAGAATATTCTCATCAGCAACCCATACCACATTTATATGCGTTTAAACCGGAAATTACCAGAAATGATTCTATTTCATACGAACCTTCTCGGATTTTCAATAATCGTCCAAAGCTATCCAGTTCTATATCTTTTTGTTCCTTACATGTATTCAGCTCTTTTTTCATAGGATTACCTAGCGTAGCAAAATCTGATAGGAGTAGTGGGTGGATTTGGGCAGGCGAGATACCGCCTGCCAAGTGGAATAAGGGTGGCAGGATGTGCTGCATATTGAATCGGGTGGATTCGCATATAAAGAGTTGTCTATATATACATTAATTGCAGCCATCCCAACCGTATTATATTATGGATGATCTTTTATATAAATATAGAGCGATTATCTTATTTATATTGAATTTACTAATTCTAATAAATGATGACAAGCATCTGATATTTCTTTTTAACCTTAACGGATTGAGCTAATATTTAACCTTATAGACATATCTATTATGATTAGATATGTGTTTATATTGTGTTATAAATAGAGTCAGAGAAACGGGATAGGAGTACAATAATTAGAGATGCCAGAGGTAAAGCCATCGATACAGTGTATATCAGAAGTGCCCAACAGGCACACATTATCATCTGTTAGATTCGCTATAAGCTAATGCGGCCACGTATTTACCCGCAGTGGCGGAGACTTGACAAACCTTTAAAAGCATATCCATAGAATGTTTAGCGATTACAATAGGTGAGATAAATGAGTGGATCAGAACTACATGCGTAATGTGAGTGGATAACTGAAGAATCTAACAGGTACCCTTCCGCGGCCTGAAGATAGTGGCTTTCTATGGGAGAACAGACTGTTGGATTTATTTTATATTGCATATTGA
>JAJZJI010000139.1 GCA_021828345.1 Microcaldota archaeon | reverse complement strand
CGGACAACCAGAATTTTTAAGCAAAATTGATAGTTTAATATCAACAGAAAAAATTGATAATCTTAAATTATATATGAAATGGTGCAGTTTAACATATCTGGGAGGACTTCTTCATAAAGCTGTGTACGATGAACATTTTAATTTTTATGGTAAAGCTTTAATGGGTCAAATGTCTCCTCAACCAAGGTGGAAGAGGGCCATTAGATTTATAGATGGAACTATAGATGAAGCTCTTGGAAGTTTTTACATCAAAGAAAATTTTACTGAATATGATATGAAAAGAGCAAAGGTACTTATAGAAGATATCAAAAGATCTTTTAGGAATAGGCTTTCTAATATAGATTGGATGGAGGAAAAAACTAAAAAAATGGCATTAGAAAAATTTGATTCTATAAACACCAAAATAGGTCATCCTAGAAAATTTAGGGATTATTCAAAAATAAAATCTTCTCCTAACGATTTAATTGGAAATTTATTTAAAGCAAATAAATTTGAATTTGACAGAGATATGTCAAGAATCGGAAAGAAGACGGATAAAAATGAATGGGTTATGAGTGCTTATGAGGTAAATGCCTATTATGACCCATCATTGAATGAAATCGTTATACCTGCCGGTATATTACAGCCACCATTTTTTGATTCAAAAAAGGATGATGCTATAAATTATGGTGCTATAGGTGGTGTAATTGGACATGAATTGACTCATGGTTACGATGACCAAGGAAGCAAGTATGATAAGTATGGAAATCTAAATGATTGGTGGACTAAAAAGGATAGAGCTAATTTTAAATCCAAAGCAAAAAATATTGTCAAGCTATACGGTTCTTTGAGCATAATTGATGGAATAAATGTAAACGGAGAATTGACTTTAGGAGAGAATATTGCTGATTTGGGAGGTATACATATAGCTTATGATGCATTAATGAAAAGAGTATCAGAAACAGGAAAAAACAAATTAATAGATGGTTTTACACAAGAACAGCGTTTTTACATTTCATGGTCTCAATTATGGAAGTGTAATATAAGCGAACAAGCGGAGAAAATGCTAGCAATGGTAGATCCGCATTCACCTGCAATGTATAGAGCTAAAGTACCTGTAGAAACTCATGAAGAGTTTGCGAAAACTTTCAAGTCAAAAAGTAAATTAAAACAGCCAAAAGATAAATATAAAAGAGTTAATCTGTGGTAATTTATCCTTTTTTATAAAACCTCTATTTTTTACTTATATACACAATTGCAATTATGCCTCCTAAGAAAGGTAAAAATATACAGCACATCGTAAAAAATATATAAGCGAAAAGACTTGATTTATTTGCTTTATTCATCATAGATAAAGATATCAAGAACATTATTATACCAACGAAAATACCTAAATATAGAATTCCAAATTCAAAAAATGGCAAATATAATATATAGTATCCGATAACACTACTGATTAGAAGTATCAAGATAAGTGTAAATAATTTAACTATGCTCCTAGCATTCATAAAATTCAAAATGAATTAAATCTTAAAATATAAAAAGATAAAGTTATAATCCATTATTCATTATCTGGATTGAAAGCGTCTATTGCGTCTAATACTATATTCAAATACATAAGAGACGGAGCTCCACCCATCATAACTGCAATACCAGCCGTTTCCATAATCTCGTCTTTTGTAGCCCCACTTTTAAATGCATTATTAACATGATATGTTATACACCATTCGCATTTTACTGCTATAGCGATTGATAAAGCCATAAGTTCTTTATATTTGGAAGGTATTTTTCCATCTTGCATCGATAAAGAATTCAATTTCATAAAAGCGGCTTGCTGTTCTGGTTCTGATACTCCAAATTCTTTTACAGCCCTATTAACTTCATTCAACTTCTCTTTTGCATCCATACAATCACATAATATAATAGTGACAAAATAAATATAAGATTATATATGAAGTTAACCTAAATAATAATAAAAGTTTTTTAATACGTATCAATAAAAAATTAAATTAACTCTTCTTGTTAGACTTCATCAACAATGTTAATATTATACCCATTATTGAAAATGCAATTCCTGTATAATAGATGTAATTAAACGCAGTTGCTGATGGGAAGTGCATTGTTATGGTTGGAGCTACTTTAACTGAAATAAAGTAAGTGGTCTCAAGTACACCACCTACTGCAGGCGCTATAGCCATACCAATGCTTCTGAACACAGTATTCATTCCAGTCGCTTCTCCTGCGTTCTCTCTTGGTATTGAATTTAATAGCTTGTTTATTACACCTACAAGCATAAATGACATACCAGAACCTAAAACCGCAGATCCTATTATTATATCAGTTACGGTATAACGATAATTGAGAAGCAATATAAATGCAACTAATGTTATTCCCAAGCCTATGAGTATTGATGCCTCAGCACTTTTTCTTTTTATAACTGTTGCCGCTATAGGTGCGAATACAATATTCAATAATGCAGATGGCAATAATATTATACCAGATTCAAGTATAGTTTTGCCAAATCCTGAAGGTGATGGATCCTGCAAAAGTGTAGGCACTGTGAAGAATAAAAAGTACATGGAGGCCATTGCAAATAATCCAACCACATTGCTCAATAACACATTCCTTATTTTAAGAAGCTTCATATTTATGAATGGATCAATAAAGTGTATTTCATACCTTACAAAATATGCAAGCGAAATAAAGGATATTGCCAAGGTTAATAGCATATACAATTTTGTATAACCTATTATACCACCTTCTGATATATACAATACAAGAGTGAAAAGACCAATACCTAAAGATGATGCACCAATATAGTCAACTTTACCCTTTTGTTTAAGCGCTAAGTTTTTAGGATAAACTTTGTCCTTTAAGAACAAATAAGCTAATATGACAAGTGCAAATGCTACAGGGATTGCAGAGTGATATGACCATTGCCATCCATAAGATTGGGTTATCCAGGCACCCAGTACAAGTCCAAATCCTGCACCTATGGAGAATGTAGCACTCATTATACCCTGAGCCAAAGGTAGCTTATCCTTATCAATAAAATCATTTATAACTGCAAAAGCTATTGGGAACATACCCATACCTACACCTTGTATAGCTCTTATCATGATAAGTTCATCAAGCGTTCTTGCAAACCCTCCCATTGATACAGCTATAGCATAAACAAATGCTAGAATTAAGAACACTTTCCTTTTTCCATAATCATCCGCAATTTTTCCAAACAGTGCAGCTGATATAGTACCGCTTATTATGTAAGCTATTAATATCCAAGATACAGAATCATAAGATGAACTAAAGAATTTTACAAATATTGGAATTGCAGGTACTATCATT
>JAJZJI010000138.1 GCA_021828345.1 Microcaldota archaeon | reverse complement strand
CACTAATATATAAAAAATGCTGATTTATTTTATTTCCATTTTATTAATGCAAACACAATACTTTCAAAAGTTATTAATATTTGAATGGATGATGCACATTACTATGATACTATGGCAACATTATCAAGAAATACAGATGTTGGATATTATGATAGGATAAATGATTTGAAAAAACATATAATTAATGACAATCGCGCCATCGTACGTGAAATATTATCTAAGGATATTAATGCTGCGAGATATGTACTTTCAAATATAGCTTATGCAAAACACATATGTGATAATTCAGATGGATCAACATATGCACATTTAATTATTAGAAAACACCGTAGTTTGGCAACTGAATTTTTTAATAATAAAGACATAATGAATATACACTCTAATGATGGATGGAGTTTATACCACGAAGCAGCCCGATGGCACTTAGAATTTGCTAAATTATGTATAACCAATGATAATATACTAAGCTACTCTAATAATTATGGAATCAGTGTTGCAAACATAATACTTAAAGTATATGGATCAAATCTTACAAAAGAGGAGGTAACGCATTTAGAGGATGTTATAGGTGCTCATAAAATAGGTGCTATCAAAAAAATATATATAGCAAATAGCCCCACAAACACTTCGATTCAATATAACAATGACAATTTAACTGATATAAAATCAAATAATATAGCGGATACGCCAACAGTGAATGCTACTTTAAATACGACAGACTCAAAAACAGATGATAGTGTAAAAGAGGATAATTTTGAAACTGAATTACACAATGAAATTGCCAAAATTGCGCACTTATTACTAAAAAAAATCGATAGAAAAAAACTTGATGAGCTTATTAAGGATGATGATATATTTGCGATACATGTCTTAAAAGATGATGCCCTTAGCACATTAGAATATGGTATTAAAAAATATTTAGGACATAGAGTAGTAGAATTAAACAACAATGCTGCATTATATGCAATTGAAAACTATAAAATTGCAAGTATTAAAAATTTAGATGGATGGTCTATTGGGCATGCAGCTGTTTTTAGTAGTAACAAAGCCGCTTTAAAAGCAGTATCTAACATCGAAATAAGAGGAATAAGTGATGAGGAAGGTAGAACAATAATGCAAATCGCCGCGCAAACATACCTTGATGCGGCGATGCTTGTATTTAATTTAAATAACGATGAGAATAGCATTTTAAGCATAGAAAATGATAATTATGAGAGCGTCGGTCAGATTGCAATAATTAAATGGGGGGAGATTGCAAGAAAGGTAATAGGGGATCCAACATTATACACTAGAATAATAATATCCCCAAAAAGAAAGAAGAATTGGACATTTGGTCATGAAGCAGTAATGGCACATGCAAGCGCAGCAAAACGCGTCTTAGAATCCAAAAATGAGGAATTTAAAAAGATTGTAGACATAGATGACGAAAGCATATATGATATAGCAAAAACCTCAATGGAAAGATATAGCAAATCACTTAGAAAATGAACATATATAATTTTGTTATATTAAAAAAATAAAAAGGATAATGGATTACACCACTATCTGAGCTAAGCGCTCCCCACCATCTATTTCAGCATATGCAAATGTTCTATGTATTTTTGTAACGCGTACATTATACTGTCTACCAATTCTTGTCTTTGCGTCTTTTATCATTACTACTACATTCCCAACTCTGCCTATTCCCTCTCCGCGCGCGCCTTTTGCATATACCTCCACCAGATATTCCGCTCCTTCGGTTAGCTCATCGTTTGCAACAACCATATTCTCACACCAATTTTTAATGGTTAATTAAAGCTTTTAAAGCTATTCTACAAAAAAGAGAAAGTTAGTCAGTTGACTAACATCATTGTTATTCTTTTTTCTTATTTTTATTTTTTATTTTATAAATTTTATTTTTATAGGGAACGGTAAATTTATACAATATAAAACCTGATATGATAGCAAAGAAAATCATCACGATAAATGAGATATATCTATAATCATTTAACATGTTATTCTCATAAATTGCATTATTTTTTGCTGAGGATAATAGATAATTTATTTTAGATTTATTACCAGAAACATTTTTTGCTGCATTTATATCATTGTATGCTATAGATAAATTTGGGTAAAAAATCAGATAGGCACTGCCATTAACCTCTTTGACATATGACATTGTGTTATTTATTTGCATTGCAATAGAAGCATTATTAATAAAATTTGCAGGTATAGTGGTATTGGTGGTAGCACCCATACCTAAAAATAGAATAAATGGCAGCATAAAAAAAGCAAACACTGCCAAAATTTTCAATCAAATCACTCTAATAATTACAGGTTTACATCTAAATTTAGCTGCTCTTTTAGCTCCCTGTATCTGTTCCTGATTGTTACTTCCGTAACTCCAGCAACATCTGCTATCTCCTTTTGTGTTCTGCGCTCTCCCACAATTGCACCAGCAATGTATACGGCTGCTGCGCTCACTCCAGTCGGACTTCTTCCTGATAACAATCCTTTCTTCATTGCCATCTTCAAAAGCTCAACCGCCTTCTCTTGAGCGTCTCCACTTAATTTTAGTGCATTAACATATCTTGGAACATATGCTACCGGATCTATTAGAGGCATCTTCAATTCCAATTCATGGGATATTATTCTATATGCGCGACCCACATCCTTCTTTGCTACGCCAGATATATTTGCTATCTCATCAAGCGTTCTTGGCATCCCAGATTCTCTACACGCTGCATATATTACCGCTTGCACAACTATTTCTATTGGCCTGCCTCTTATTAAATTATTTTGCACACACTTTCTATACAAAAGCGCTGCAGTCTCCCTTATATTATCTGGCAAACCAAGATAACTTGATACACGCGTAAGCTCAGGTAATGCTATTAGATAATTGCGCTCATTTGAACTAGCTATGCTAGCTCTCTTGTGCCACTTTCTCATTCTATATAGCTGCGCCTGACGCTTTGATGGAATTCTAACTCCCCTAATATCCTTATTATATAAGTCAATTTCCGTTACAAGACCGCGATTTGGCTTTGCATATTTGACCGGAGCTCCTGTTCTAGAACGTGATGCGCGCTGCTCTGGATCAAATGCACGCCATTCTGGACCTGTATCTGTTGCATTCTCCTCTAATACCAAACCACAGCTATTGCATACGCGTTCAGCTCTTTCACTATCAAATATTATATCCACACTTCCACAGCTAGGACATTTTCTCTGATTATAATCCTGTGAGTTATAATTGGATGCTGATACATCCTTGCTTTCATGTGTTGTTTTTGGCCTGCCGCGCTTCTTTTTGCCCTCAGGCATATTAACATTCAATCTATTATTGTCTAAAACGACAGTCCGCATCTCTTCGTTCTCTTCATCTTCTCCAGAATCTTCCATTTCAGATTTTTCCTTTCTATTTTTTTCGTTTGCCACGTTTATACACCAATTTTTCTCCTC
>JAJZJI010000137.1 GCA_021828345.1 Microcaldota archaeon | reverse complement strand
TCCGATCTCTGCTATTAGAATATATAAAGTTCACACTGTTAATAAACTAAAATAAACTCACAAAGAATGAGCAATCTAAAGGTTGCCCACTCTGCGCTTTTGATCTCTTCGCAAGCGCTTTCTGCGCTTCTTTAGCCATTTCCAGCGCATTCTTCCTTTTTTCTTCCATTTTCTAGGTATGCTTCCCAATATGACACCGAGTTTTAAATATTAAATCAAAATATCGCGCCTACAAAATTGCAAAATTTGAGCAATGATATTAAAGCGACAATATTTGATAATAATAGCACGACAATATATATAAATCTATTTAATTTACCATAAAATAACTTATCATGCCAAACGTTACTAAAAATACACAAGCGCACCAAATAATATATATAACTTATTTGCCTATTCTATCTGTATTTAGTTAATTGCAGTGTGAGAACATGAAAACAGGATATATAGTACTTTTAATTCTTATAATATTTTTTGCCTATCTTGCATATAATAGCTTGCATACGCAGCAAAAGCCTGTGAATCTTGCAAATAAGGGTAATGGAAATACAATTGCAACAAATTCAATTGCAACTACTACAATACCTAACGCTGTTCCATGTGAGAATGTATATGGAAGAACCTATAATACGATAAATACGAGCAGTATAATAAAAGAGTGCAGCTGGGGCGGAGGTAATGTTAGCTTATGGGTTGGCAGCGGACCATTTGAGAATGAGCGGTTCATTGCTATAGGCTCAGATAATTTAACGTATATAAATCAGACTGCAAATTATAGCTGCATAACGCTTTATGGCGCATACAAGCTCCCAAAGCAGAATTATACAATAAAATTCATATTAGGTCCAATGAATAGCAATGTATTACTTGACAAATGTTCGTTTGCATCATATGAATTAAATACCACAATAGTGCCAAGTAATCATAGCATATATCAAAATGTATATAATGGCAATTTCAGTACAGGCACATTTTCTGGCTGGAGCTCAAATGGCACTGCATTCGGAAGACATCCACTAAATATAACACTTGCAAACATTGATGGGTGTTATCCTGAAAACACACCATGGACAAATTACTCCGCATCATATTTTGCCACAACATTTAGCTGTAATAAAACAACAAGGTCCTATGGCTCTTTATCTTCATCCTATTTCTTTGCAGATAAACCATTCCTTAATTTTCAGGCTATAGGGTTTGCAAGTCCTTATATCTATGTAGAAGTGCTAGAAAATAATACACCAAAAATAATTTTGCATTTTAATACTTATATTGGGGCAAATACGAGTGCAAAGACATTCTCTTTTAGAAATATAACAATACCTCTAGCAACAGTATATGGAAAACCTGTGCGCGTTGCGATCGTAGCAAATGAGATACGCGAATATGAATATGTGGCTGTTGGGAACTTCCAATTATCAGAGACCCCTAATCAGTATCCTAATATAATATCTAATATAACGATAAAATAGCACATTAAACTTTTTTAGCTATCTTATTACCAGAGAGAACAACTAGGCCATACTCATCAGGGATTATGTACTTTTGCAATGTTTTTATTACGGATTCTATTTTTATTTGCTCTATTCTGTCAGATATATCCTCAAATAATGTTTTGTTGTTAAAAAGAGAATATATGCCAGACTGCACTACAGATGCAAGTAGTGTATTTTCACGTAATGTTTTATAACCTATTGCTGTTTGTACTCTGGCACGCTCTAATTCCTCATTTGGCACACTACCATTAATTATCGAATCGAGTATACTTAGCATTATGCTCTTTGTTTTTTTAAGATCTTTTGGTTCAACGCCTGCGTCTAGTGCTATAAATCCAAAATGTTTCCAAATATTGCACGAACCGCTCGGATCATAAGATAATCCATTCTTTTCACGTATCTCATCATATGCAAGATTGCCAAGAAGCGTATTGGCAATACGCATAGCAATAAATTCATCAATACTCATATTTTGTGTTCCAATGCATTTGAAACCAACTGCAATGCGCGTTTGGGTAACGCCCTCTCTTACTACATAAAGCTCTTTTTTAAATTGTTCTTCATTACAAGTATCCAATTTTACGCTTTTATATTTGCGTTCAAAATCATTGAAATATTCCTCTAATACATTTATGGCATCATTATTCTCAATACCACCATATACAGATACAACAATATTTTCAGGTGCGTATTGCTCATTATATATATTGTATAAATGCTCTCTTGATATCTTTTTTATTGTGAGCTTATTATTGCCACCAATTGGCATTTTTGCAGGATAATCTTTGAAAAGAACCTTTGGCAGATATTCAGATCCAAAATCACGAGGATTATTTTCTGATATTAAATTTTCATTTATTATTGCTCCGCGCTCCTTTTCAAACTCTTCAATTGGTATATTAGAATTTTTTATCATGTCCGATACTATGTCTATTGAATTTTCAAAATACTTTTTAAAGCATTTTGTCATGTAATTCGTATTTTCAAAATCTGTCGATGCATTAGAATATGCTCCAATATTGCGCATCTGATTTGATATGTCCTTCCAGCTACGCTTATCTGTTCCTTTAAAGAGCATATGTTCTAGAAAATGTGCAGAGCCATTCACTTTTGGATTCTCATATATAGATCCATATCCGATAGATACATTTGTGCTAACGGTCTGAAAATTATCCTCTCCCGACACTAAAAATATCATTCCGTTTTTTAATTTTTTTATTATCACAAAAACACCAAATTATATAAAATCAAATTTTAGTATGTTCTAATTCAATATAATATCTACAATTAAAATATACAAATAAAAATACTACTTCAACTCAACGTATGCTCTTAATGTATATATTTCTTATTTATATATTATTATACAAAAGAAAAATCAAAACATTTTTAAATCTATCTTAATGATATGCACAAGGTATTTATATTAGGGACATCACCTAATACATATTCGAAATATTCATGGTGAAATATATGGACAAAAGAATGGATAAAAGTATGGATGCGCAAAGCGCAATAAGAAATAGTGAGCACAAAGATTATTCTAATATTATAAGAAAGGGAATAATTGCAACTGTGGCATCTATGGGTGTTGTTGCAGGCATTGCTGGGTGCAGTTCAAATAGCAATTCTGGAACAGAGGGGCTTAATAATGGCGTTTTTTCAAATTATGGACAATTATCAAAGACTCAAACGGGCATAGTCCAGGGAATGTATCCAGTAAAGGTATCTCAGACTCAGGGTGGAACGCAAACAGTAGTTGGCGCCAATAGCAATGCTATCGGAAATGTAGTGGGAAGTATACCTCTTGTAAGTAGTAATAATTTCTTCTCTCCAGTAGCAAATATATTCGGAGGGTTAGGTAGTTCGTTATTTGGCAGTGCAATTCAGCAGCAATACCATCCAAATGTAACAAAAGGTGTTGAAGTTTTGGTAAAATTTGACGGTACACCAACAACACAGACTGGATAT
>JAJZJI010000136.1 GCA_021828345.1 Microcaldota archaeon | reverse complement strand
TAAATGTCTAAATTAGGTGGTATAATTATCTTCAATATATGGATATAGACCCAAAATCTAAAATAGTAATATATGCTCCTGAAGCTTTTTCATCTGAATCACGAAAGAAGTACCCCTTAAGGGCAAAAACTGCTGATGGTGTAATTCGTTTTTCAAACTATGAAATACTTGGTATATATGATTTTACTGCACATGATGGAGAAAATTGTAAGAATGTTCTGGGGATAAGGGAGGATATTAAAGTTTTTTCTTCTATGCCAGACATTTTATCTTTAAATCCAAAATATCTATTTATGGGTGTATCTCCTGAAGGGGGAAATGTTAGCAGTTATATGCTGGAGGATATAAAGATGGCTTTAAAGAAAGGTATATCTGTTGTTTCTGGTATGCATTTTGAAATGTCTCAAGATCCTACATTATCTAGTATTGCAAAAGAAAAAGGAGCCTCTCTGTATGATGTTAGAATCCCAAAGGAAGATATTCCTGTTGCATCAGCTAAAGCATATTTTTCTCATTCAAAAAGAATATTGACAGTTGGTATGGATGCAGCAATAGGGAAGATGACTGTCGGCCTTGCATTAGATAATTATGCTAGAAAATTAGGTAGAAATAGTGCCTTTATTGCAACAGGTCAGACGGGCATTATGATATCCGGCAGAGGTATTTCTGTTGATAGAGTTATTGGTGATTTTATGGCTGGTGCTGCTGAAAAGTTGGTTTTGGAATATTCCAAAAAAGGTTATGATACTCTATTTATTGAAGGTCAAGGATCACTGTTTCATCCTGGTTATTCAGGAGTTACCCTCTCTTTGATCCATGGTTCTGTTCCAACAGATTTGATACTTGTTATTAGGGCAAAGAGGAAACATTCAATAGGATCAAAGTTAATTGAGTTACCAACAATACAGGATGCAATAAAAATCCATGAAGATATATGTCTTCCTATTCAAAAGGCAAAAGTAAAGTGTATAGCAGTAAATTCGTATGGAATGGATGGTGTTTCTGCTAGAGAATACATTGAAAAAGTAGAAGATATCACTGGTCTTCCGACTGATGATGTTTTACTGAATGGTCCAGAAAAATTATATAATGCATTGAAATTATGAAAGGTAAGAAAGTCCATTTTATAGGAATATGTGGTACAGCTATGGCTCCTATATCTGTTATGATGAGAAATTTAGGCTTTGATGTTACGGGTTCTGATAAAGGTTTTTTTCCTCCAGTATCTGTATATTTAAAACAGAACAATATGTCTTTGCTCCTTGGATATAAAAAGGAACATATAACATCCGATATTGATTTTGTTGTTATTGGTAATTCTCAGGGAAAAGATAATCCTGAAATAATTGAGGTTTTATCAAAAAAAATTCCATATTATTCATATCCCGAGATTCTTGAGAAGTATTTGATTAAAGAAAATTCTATTGTAGTTGCTGGCGAATTTGGTAAGACAACAATAACCTCAGCTATTGCTCATATATTATCTTGTGCAAATATTGATCCTAGTTTTATGTTTGGAGGAGTATCCTTAAATTTTAAGGATGCATGTGTATCTTCAAAAGGGGAATTTTCTGTTTTGGAAGGAGATGAATATAATAGCGCATTCTTTGACAAGAAATCCAAGTTTTTACATTACAGACCTAAATATTTAATTGTTACTGGTCTTGTTTGGGACCATGTTGATCTTTTTCCAACAAAAGAAGATTATATTCAAGCTTATAAAGATCTTGTTATGCTGTTGCCTAGTGATGGTACTTTATTACTTAACTCCGATGGACAAGATGTTATAAACAATTTACAGAATATTGCTCAGTGTCCTGTATATACTTTCTCTATGGTAAAAAAGGATACTTCATTTTATTTAGAAAGTATTGATCTTTCTTCAGATAATGTTACAAGGTTTAAAATAAGAGATAGTATCAAAAATATATCATATGATTTTGAAACTTCTCTAATAGGAATACATAATGTGCAAAATATTATTGCTGCAGTGGCATTATGTTTAACTATCACCAACATTTCATATGAAGATATTTTTAAGGCAGTAAAATCATTTTTAGGGGTAAAAAGACGGTTAGAGGTTAGGTATAATAAGAACAACATTATGGTAATTGATGATTTTGCTCATTCTCCCGTTAAAATTAAAACAACTATTCAGGCTGTAAGAAAAAAGTTTCCAGAGAGACATATAGTTTCTATTTTTGAACCACATACAATGAGTGCTAGAGATAAAAAAACACTTAACTGGTATAAAGATATATTTCAAGGATCAGATAGAGTAATAATTTCTGATATATTCAAAGGAAATCTTTTGTCAGATGATCTAAAGGTTAATCCTAATGATATTGTAAATATTGTAAAAAATGAAATACCTGATAGTTCTCATGTTACAAACATGTTACTTGCAGATGAGCTTAAGAAAGGAATGAAATCTGGCGATATATTTCTTTTCATGTCTTCAGGTAGTTTTTCTGGTGCATTAGAAAAGTTACTTAGAGAACTTCCTTGAAATACTCAATGGTTTCTCTTATCCCATTTTGGATTGTTGTCTTTGGATTCCATGATAGAATATCTTTTGTTTGCGTAATATCATTGATGTATACTTTTTGAGCATTTTCTGTTCCATTTATATTGTCTATTTTTATATCCTGTCCCAGCGCATCTTTTATATATCTTGCAATATTATCTTTTGAATAACCAAGTCCGCTACCAACATTTAAAGTTCCATTAAATGCATTATCAAAAGATAATATTATTGCCTTAATTAAATCTGATATATATAGATAGTCATATATACTATTATCTTTTATGATAATTTCTTTTTTTTGTATAGCAGAAGTTATTGCTTCTTCTATAAATGAGTTATGCTCTCTTGCATACTCACCGTAGATATTTGAAGTTCTAAGAACGAGACAGGGGATTCCGTACTCATCTGAATATTTCTTTATTATTCCTTCTGATTCAATTTTTTGTCTTAAGTATTCATTTGATGCAGAAATATTACTGCTTTCTTTAAAAGGAGGAGTGTCTTGGTAGATTTTATAATCTGACAAATATATGAATTTTTTTAATTTTGAATAATCAATTAGTTCTTCAAGAGTATTGGATAATCCACTTATATTTACTTTTCTGCTGAAATCTGGCTTTTGTATTGTTTCCTGCTCTGATAAGCTTGCAAGATGAATAATGTAATCAGGCTCAAAAGATCTTATCTTAGTTATTCCGGGAATTGTTATATCAGCATATTCTGTTTTTACTAGATTTTGAGAGATACTACTGTCTAGGTTGAGTATTTTCCCTAGTTTATATTCAAGAAATCTAATAATAATATTAGATCCTATAAACCCAGATCCTCCTATCAGTAAAAATTTTTTTTCCTGATCCAATTTGTATTTATTTGTTACCATACAAATTTAGTTATATTCCTTTTGTAACTTTTATTCAATCTTAAAATATGATATTATCCGTATCATGGCT
>JAJZJI010000135.1 GCA_021828345.1 Microcaldota archaeon | reverse complement strand
TCTCTAATTTACATAGGCTTTATCTATTAGTCTTCTAAGAGTAAAGTAAGAGTTATCTCGAAGTCATCTGGGAGAAAAATCACTAATTAGTGAGTCTGTAAAAAGTGGAAAAGTTCGAGAACTCGAGATCTTTAAGCGGGTTGACGATGCACGATAATTAGTTAAACTATTTAAATACTTAAGAGTCATTAAATAATGTTACTATAAACAATAGATGGCATTTTTATTGCTGGGACTGATCATAATATGAAAAAAACAAAGATAAACAACTTGTCTATTCTAAAATGGGTTATATTCGGGGTTATTTCTTTTGTGATTATAACTTACGTTGTCTCAGCTGGATTAATAAATGTATTAATGAATTTTAATGGCCATAATCTTATTACTTATAAGACTTCCAACAATAGAAACATAAATATAACTACTAAAAGCTATGACTTAAATGCAACTAATATAAGTAAAAATACTTCAAATACTTCAAAGGCATCTAATATTAGTATATCCATCATAGTAAATGAAACGGGCTTGCCTACCGTTTATCCTTGGAGATATCAAAACTTATCTGGAGATAGCATGTCATGGTGCTTGCATTATAATAACAACATTTCCTGTGCTAATGTAAACGCTATAATGCAATTATCTTTGAGTGATCTTAAATACTTGATTAATCAGTCTATCTCAATCTACCCTTCGAATAATAATGGAATAAATTACTATTGTTATATAATGTATAAAGTAAAAAATATAATCAAATACAATAATTACCATTATACTGTGAATTATTCTATTGAAAATAGTAATTGTTCATTCATAAAATTGAATGAGATAGGATTACCAAATGGGACTAATTGGGATGTAAATTTTCAAAGAGCAATACGGGAAAATAGTACTACCACAAATTATTATGATATAGAATTTAACCTTAAAAATTATAGCAATTTGATTCCGCTGCCTACTCCGTGGAATTACACTTATTATCCTTTTAATCCAGTAATTAGTTATTTTAATAATACAAAGGTAATAACAGTTAACTATGCTTCTTTAAATAACAGCCTTAACAATTTTTACATATCAAATGTACAAGAGTACAACTTTGATAATCCTTACACTCTAAATTTTAAATTTGTAATAAACGATAATGTTTCAACTAAAATATACTTAAATGGGTTTCCTAATTCGTCCGGATTAAAAGAACTTTATATAAATGGAACATCCTACTCGACAAATAATAATTATATAACTTTATCAACTAAAAAAGGAGAAGAGAAAATTAGTATATCAGGTGCAAGCTTATCCTTGAATGGGCAATATTGCTATAAAGCTATAGAAAGTAGCCTAAAATTCAATGCAGGTGGGGCTTATAATCTGTCTTTTGAGCCAACAAATTGCCTAGAAATGACTTTTAATTTTAATGGACTACCAAAATCTGGTAGTTACCTGGCCAGTAAATTTACCTTTTATTTTGAAGGTTCAAAAATTGAAGTGAATACTAGTGAGATACGTTTTGTATATTACGTTCCTTATAACTATAGCTTTAAAGTTTATCCATTTTATTATGATGGCTGTACTTACGAACCTAATATATCTACGGGCGTTGTAGATTATGGCGGAACTGAAAATATAAATTTTACAAATTCCTGTTTAAATAATACAACAAATACTACAAAAAATGTAACTACTACCTTTATAGAATCAGGTTTGCCAACGGGATATAGCTGGGATGTAGTCTATAATAATGTAAATAAATCTTCAAAAAGCAATGTTATAAAGTTTTACACTACAAATGGATCCTTTTCATACCATATAGATCCTGTTTTTAACATGTCTTCAATATCTAATTGTACAAGAGGTTATGAGCCTTCCCCAACATCGGGAACAATAAAAGCTGGTAAAGAACTTAATATTTCTTTCTATGCAAATAAAACCGAATGTATTACAACTTTCATTGGATATAACGTACCACAAGGTTATAATTGGAGTGTTGAATATAATGGGAGTGTAATAGCTACTGCATATGATTACCCTGTAAAAATAGCAATGCCCTCCGGTAATTTTACAATTCGGGCGTTAGTTGGAGGCTTAAATTGCAACTCTACAATATCTGGACGAGCTGGAAGTGTATATAATATTTCGCTTTGGAAATGTATAACTACAATAGAAGAAACGGGCTTGCCTGCCAGAATAAATTGGAACGTAACTTATGATTCTATTACTAAATCTACCAATAAATCTATAATAAACTTTTCAACTAATCTCGGATTTTACAGTTATTTATTACCTAGTATACAGAATTTATCTTATAATCCTATAATAGGTTCGATGATGTTGGGGGCCGGACCAACAGCTTTATTATATAATCCTTCAAATAGAGATATATACGTTACTTACTATGATGGTAATGTCGTAGCAGTTATTTCTAAATCTAATTCAATATCCAAACTAATAACGGTAGGAAATAGCCCAGATGCGTTATTGTATGACCCCTCAAATAAGGAGGTCTATGTTGCAAATTACGGTTCAAATACAGTTAGTGAAATCAACTCATCTTCAAACTCTGTTATAGCAACAATTAATGTAGGGATTGGATCTGCACCAGATGCTTTGGCATATTATCCTATAGGTAATGATGTCTATGTTGCAGATGCTGGTTATGATGAGGTTAGTATTATTAATTCGTCAAATGTAGTGATAAAAAATATCTCTGTAGGCAAATTCCCAGATTCTATAACTTATAATACCGCAAACAATGGCATGTATCTCACTGATTGGAACGCTTATAATGATGTTGTAACAATAATAAACACTTCTAATTATGATACAAAAGAGTTAACTGTAAAACTTTACCCACAAGATGGTTCAAACGGTATATTATACAATCCATTTAATAAAGAAACATATGTAATAAGTCCAAAGACTGGACAAATAATTATTATTAACCTATCTAATTCAGTTGTATCAAATATTAATGTATGTTCTGGTGTCGATAGCTTGATGTACAATCCTAATAATAAAAATGTCTACGTTACATGCCAGAATGGATCATATTCATATATACAAGTTATAAGTTCCGCAACAAATACAGTTATAGGTAAAGTAGCTGTTGGTGATGATCCAGATGCAATAAGTTACGATCCCCTCAACAATTATACTTACGTTGCATATCTTGATTATTATGATACTTACTGTGGTAATTATTTCTATTGTGGGGGACTAAATATACTAAAACCCAAATTAGGTATATTCGCCCCAAACATTTCATCCGGTAGCATTCAAGCAGGTTCAAAAATAGATATTTTGTTTTCGTCCAATTAACCTTGATTATTTTTATAAGATCACATAACTTTAAATTTAATGTGTATAATTATCTTTCACTTCTCGCCCCACTGCCTTAATATCCTATCTGCTTCAAGTTCTTTTTCATAAATCCAATTATCATTTATCTCTGATATTAACCTGATTAATTTTGGCGATCTTTTGTAAGCTGTTTTAGTT
>JAJZJI010000134.1 GCA_021828345.1 Microcaldota archaeon | reverse complement strand
ATATAAATCAATGTATTGTTAATGCAGTAGATAGTTTAAGTCTGGTTGGCGTTAAAGCAATAAAATTTTCTATAGATTATGAATTTAAAGGAGAAAAATGGAGACAGAGTTTTAAAATAAAGGTGTGATAAAAAATGAGTGGAAAAATAAACAGTGAAAATCTATGGAAAATAAAGTATTTCATTGTCAATAAGATACCTCTAACAAGTTTAGAGAACCAGATATTTCTTGAAAAAATATCTGTGTTAGAGGATATGATAAATGAGAAGCAGATAATGATAACAAAGGCAATTAAAGGAGAAGGCAATGCTTATGATAACTGGGAAAAAATAAATAATCTGGTAAATGACAGAGACGAATTAACTATACAAGCCCTGGTAATAAAAAAAGCACATGGTGGCAATAAATGGTATTAGATAATAATCTAAAATCGGAACTCCAAGGATTATATACTGACGGATATAGCAAGGATTTCAGTTATAAGGTTATCAATGCTATGATATCCTCTAATAGGGTGCAAACTGATATATCCCATGTTAGTAGGCAGGAAGTGAGGGATTTCATGTCGAATATAAATAATTCATATCTCAATAAGCTGCGCAATGAAAGCAAGGAATATATATTTAAACGAACAATTGAAAATAGACGCAAAAGGGATAAAAAAGGGAATAAATTCTCAACTTATAGAAAAAACAGAGAAAATGGTTTATTGTATCGGATAACGAACGATAATAAATATTATGATAGGATTAAATCCCCATGAAATTTTTTAGAAAATTTCCTGCTATTGAAGGATTCGACACTGAAAGTTATAAAGGGAATATCTTACTGATAGCCAGTTCTAATAATTATTTAGAACCTACAAATTGGAAAGATATAATAGAATTCCTATGGTACGAAGGCAAAGAATTAAATTTTTTCTATAATATAGGATTTGACTTATCAATTATTTTGAAGCCCTTGCTTATGGAAAAAACTAAAAGCGAATTAGGGGAGATAAGAAAATTTAGAAGTGTAACTTATGGAGATTTTCTTTTATCATGGGTTGGCAATAAAGGATTTCATATATCATTAGGCAAGAGAAGGAAGGATTATTTTGACATATCGCAGTTTTATAGTTCTCCTAATTTTTTGCCTCTTGATACTGTGGCAAAAGAGATACTGGGGATTGGAAAAAACAATGAGGAACTTGGCATTAGCAGGGAAAAAATAGGAAATGAAAATGGATATTATAGAAAAAACAGGGAATTAATAATTAAATATTGTATTCAAGATGCCGTTCTAACAAGGGATTTGGGTATAAAAAAAGTTCAATCAATATATGAGGATTTTAATTTTTATCCTAAAAAATATTATTCAAATGCAAGTATTTCAAAAGCATATTTAGATACTTTTCATGTAAATGAGAAATGGCAGTTTTGGAAACTTATCAACGGTAGTAAAGATATGTTTGAGTATATTTTTAATTCGTATAATGGAGGAATTTTCAATGTTTTCAAATTAGGCAATAATGAACATATAAGTGAATTGGATATTAATAGTGCATATCCTGACGGCTTACGGAAATTAACATCAATTGTAGATGCTAAAATTCAATATATTACTCAACCTGCAAGTGAATGTGATTATGGTTTTTACAAGGTTAAAATAAAATTAAATGGATTAATTCCTTATAGGGATAAATACCATTTGTTATATCCGGTTTCAGTCGAACCTATTCAAATGTATATAACAAAAATAGAATATGATTATTGGGCTTCTAAAAATGTAGAAATTGAATTTATAGACGGTTTTGCAGTTTATACAAATGGGCAAACACCATTTCAAGATTATGAGGAATTATATCAAAAAAGAAATAAAATAAAACATAACAAAGATTTAGAAAGTAAAATGAGGGCCCAAAATATCAAAACGATACTGAATGCTACATATGGTTGCTTTGCAGAAAGCCATGCAGGATTTACTTATTGGTCGAATTTTATATATGCAAGTTACATTACTGCAAGAACACGCTTGACAATCTATGATATGATTGAACAGGTAGGTCGTGAAAATGTAATTGCAATCATGACTGACGCAGTGGTTTTTAAGGATAAAGGGCAAAAAGTTGAAGTATCTGATGACTTAGGAAAATTCAAGTATGAGGACGGATTTAAAGATGTCTCTGGGATATTCTATATGAACGGGCTTTATGTAATTAACAAACATCTCAAAAAACGTGGATTTCCTTCACTTAAAATAGAGGATTTAAAAGGTAAAAATAATATTCAGATAAAAAGGCTAAAAATAAGAAAGATATTAGAAGGGATAATTCAGGATAAGGTAAAAGAAATTGGGGATTTCCAATATGAGGATAAATCTATAAAATTAGATAGCAATTTAATGAAAATGGTATATCCTGACGAAACTCTTAATTTTGATTATTTAAACTCAAATTCAGTTGTAGGAGAACCCATATTGGTATCCCAAGATAGCCAGAATAAAAATGTAGATATAGAAAAATTAGATAAAATAATGTATAGGGAGAAAAAATTCAGGAGATTTATGAAAAGATAGAAATTTCTACGCATTAAGTAGAAAAAACGTAGAAACCTACGTATAACAAATCGTAGAAAATTGTAGAAAAAACCGTAGAAATAAAATTCTAATAACAATTTTATATAGTGAGTGAATATGGAAAAAGATAAAAATAAAAAAACAATAGCGATAATAACAGATAGCCCACTCTTGCAGACATCTTATTCAACGGTAGGGCAACAGATAGTAGATGCATTGCATGGGGAATATGATATAGACTGGTTCGGCTTCCAATACATCGGTATGCCGATGCATTTTAATGAATTTGTCATATATTCTGCATACGATGAGCCAAATGTGAGAAGAGGAATTGAAGGAAAGCATTACAACCATGTGATTTACATACGCAACTCTTGGGTTTTCTCTGCACAGAAAATATTTAACCCGCTTCCTATGTTCAGAAAATTATCAAAAGACATTATAGTATATAGCCCAGTAGAGGAGGTATTACTGCCAAAAAGATATATAGCAGATATGGGCAAGTCATGGGATAGGTTAGTTACAATGACATATACAGGGCAGAAAGCATTAAAAGAACAGTTGCATACAGATGCCGAAGTGCTATACCACGCATTTGATATGCCGAAAAGGGCAGTAGGACAGTCAAAGAAATTAACCCTGAACATATCTTATAGCCAAGACACACGCAAGAACCTGCTATATTATTTTTTACTGGCTTCTAAAAATCCCAATCAGAAATTCGTATGGCATGGCAAATCTACTTATTACATATTGCAGGACATCGCAGAATTATACCAGATAAAAAATATGCTCTTTACAAAATTTAGCACAGGTTCAAAAGACGATTTTGGTTTCACAGACAAATCATATTTAGCACAGCTTTATGGTATGTCAGATATCTATGTGCAAACATCTCTAAAAGAAGGATTTGACTTGACTGTTATGGAGGCTCTAACG
>JAJZJI010000133.1 GCA_021828345.1 Microcaldota archaeon | reverse complement strand
AGGCTTGGCATAATCTTCGAGCCGGTAAAGGGCTATACTATATCAAAGAATCAGGAGGCTGTAATTAAGCGCGTGGGGGAGTTATACTACGCAACCGGATATATAACAGCAAATTTATATCCTTATGAATTTAAGCAGGAATTTAGCGATCAGGAGGTACAACAAAAGATAGTGAACGCGCCCGATGTATGGGAGCGCGCGGTTTCAAGTATTGATTTCCCATTTAAATTTCATGTACTTTCTACTGGAAGAGATGTACAGAAGGCAAGAGATGAGCTTGAGGGAAAACGTTCATATCAGGAATTCCAATTATCAAGAATGATGCAAAATTCCAAAGGAAATGAAATGGGAATTGTTGATGTTCAAAGAAAGATAAATATCCTCCAGGCAAAGATGGATAGGCTATCGCATGGAGAGAAGCCTATCTCAACAATTATGTACATAGAGACGGCATCTGTCGGTGTTACTGAGAAATCCGCTATGGACAATTTATCTGCGCAAATAGAGCGTTTGCAGGTTGCGATGAGTTCTATGGATATACAATTAATACGCGTGGTTGGTAGGGAATTATATACATTGTTTAATTTTACATTCTCATTACCAACAAGTTATATACAAGCAGCCAGTTATTTTGATTTGCAAGGATGATAATATGACACTAATGAAATTTCAAAATATAATGAGTAATGAAATAGCAAAGAGGGTATTTGTTACGCGTCCACCAGAACCGCCAGCAAATATACTAATCGGCGATCCACTAAAATCTGTATATATAGGAACTACAAAGATGTTTAAGGTTCCATTCACCTGGACATATGCTAATTTGACAAATCCCCATATAGCTATTGTTGGTATAACGGGATCCGGAAAGAGCTATTTTGTAAAAACCTTTTTGGTTCGCGCAAATTATGTATGGGGAACAAGCGCGGTAATAGTTGACTGGGCTGGCGAATATAAAGCATGGGTTAAGCAGAGCGGTGGTACTATTGTCTCTCTTGGAAAGGGCGCATATATAAATATAATGGATCTATCTGGTATGAAGCCATTGGATCGTGTCAAGCAGATAATGAATTCATTTGAACTTTTAACAGATATATCCGATTTTCCAGAGCAGAAGAGGCTTACTGAAGAGGCAATAGAGCAGGCATATACAAATATGGGATTTAATGTATCTGAAAAGCCGTTTGCAGGAAAAGAGGCGCCAACATTAAAGGATGTTATAACACTCTTTCAAGAGAAATTGCAGGATGGTACATATGAATATCCTGCAGAGCTTGAAAATGCAATATACAGACTTAGGCAGTTTGCGCGTGAAGGTGAGGACTATTTTGCCAGAAAAAGCACAATAGATCTAGGGCAGCTTGCATCATCAGGTCTTGTGGATATAGATTTATCTGGTCTTCCTGATGAGCGTTTTAGAGCGTTAGCTGCACTTTTCATACTTCAAACACTAAAAGAGAAGATGCGTTTTGAGGGATGGAGCGAATCCAAAGGTCTCAAAACTATCGTTGTGCTTGATGAGGCATGGAAGGTAGCTAGCGATAATAGAAGCGATGCTATAACAATAGTTAGAGAAGGAAGAAAATATCAATTTGGATTAATTGTTGCATCCCAAAACCCTACTGATATAAACGAGGCAATCTTTTCAAACGTTGGTACGACATTTATACTAAGAATAAAATTTGAGAAATTTATAAACTACATACAAGGATCATTGAATTTCTCCGATTTTATACGATCTGAAATAACTAAATTTGGTGTAGGGCAGGCGGCTGTAGAGATGGCATTCCAAACAGCAATACGTTTTCCTGAGACATTCATATTAGAAAAAATTTATGGTGAGGAGCCGCTTTCTGTGTATAATATTGATCTAAATGGCATATTAACGCAAGCTGAAATATCGGCAAACATAATATCTAGAGAGTATCAATTTGAGACAAATGAGTTCAAAAATATATTAATAGAATACAAGTTCTCTGCAGAGGATATTAATGCAATAACCGGAGAATTTGATCAAAAGAGCAGAAATGTTGGTATAATAGATCTTCTTGTCTTATTTAGGCAATTTGGTATGAATAGCAATGATATGGTGCGCTTTTTAAAAGGGCTTGGTATTGATGATTCATTAATATCTCGAATAATAACAAGAGTGGGAAGAAATGGATGATACTAATACGTTTTCAATAAACAGGCTGGATTTAAGAAGAGTTTTGCTTAATTTGGGTTTATCTGAGAAGAATATAGCGAGTCTTTTCTCAATGATGGAAAAAAATCATAGACATATAAATGCTATAACGCTCGCATCAACACTTGAAAAGATGGGTATTACACGCGATAGAATAAAAAATGTATTCAGGCGCTTTGGTATGAGTGATACACGCATACATAGAATAATGAATCAAATAGATGAGCAGCGCATAATTAACGAGACTGGAAAATTATTTGAGGCGGCACTTGATAACAGTTGATTTAAATGGCAAAAAATAGCAATGAACCAAGATGTATAATGTGCGGAAAGGCAGTAGATGGCATCGAGGTAAAAAATGATTATGTAATAGATGCAATACGCTTTTTTAATAGAAAGATTTTGCATAAATACAGAAACTATAAACTTGTGGTATGTAAGGACTGCTATATAAAGTATAATAAGGGTAGAAAGAGCTTTATTAAAAAACAGGCAATGTATATTGGAATAGGAATAATATTTGCAATACTTTTAGTGATAGGTTCAGGAGCTAATTTATTAGCACTACTCTATGGGATAATTGTCATAGCCTTTATGTATCTACTTTCATTAATTAGCTATCTGCCCGCCTTAAAAACAGGAGATGTTAATGATCGCGTATCAAAGAATGAAATTATGAAGAAAAAGCAGAGGTTTAATAAATTTTAATTTGTCTTAATGTTGATGCTATGTCCGATCAGAATATTGGTGTTATAGAGCCAAATGTTGACATGTTCTCATTTAATGGCACAATGAAAGGAAGCTTCGATGATCTCTCTAAAAGGCTCTCAACACTGCAAAATTTTTCATTAAAAAAGATTCCTAATGGGATAATGTTATATTACGTGGAGAGTAGAGATATACAGAAACGTCCATTTCTTTTTCAGATAATAAAATTTAGTAGCAGCAATGTAGAGGTCGATTATTCAATACTAAAAGATTCTAGTGAGAAGCTAAGAAAATTGCATGTTTTAAGGGGTTTTATAGGAATTATCTCACTGATAACTGACATATTTGTAATAGATACGGTAAGCTTATTTCAGTATATAGATTCAGCAATAGATGATACTGTATCCTCTTTGTCTAAGAGTTATAGCGTACTTTTTAATAATTACGATTCACTGCTTGCAGAATATAGGGAGATGCGCAGATTAAATGTAGAGCTTAGCAGCTCAAATAAAAACTTAACGGTAGAATCGGCGAGATTAAATACGGAGAACGAGCAGCTAAAAGGCAGATTAAAAGAGCTTGAGAACTATTCGGATGAGTCATTAATGGTCATAGTGCAGGATTGGATAGAATCACACGATAATACTATAGATATAAATGAATTTTCTAAAACCT
>JAJZJI010000132.1 GCA_021828345.1 Microcaldota archaeon | reverse complement strand
TCATTACTATCAAGCAATTTCCATGCCTCATCTATAACTATGATATTTGATACCTTTCTATTGATTCTGTGCGTTATCATCTCATCCGAAATCATTTTGAGGAGTATTTTTGATACTTGGGCTTTGTATTCCCTATTTTTTATGTTGGATAAATTACAGCTGATTATCTGATTGTTATAAGTTATTTTATTGAATTCTATGCATTTTAATGCCTCTAAAATAGATTTTGTAGGATCTAGAGATGTATCAAGAAAGAGCTCTTTTCCGCCTACGTATCCAACAAGTTCAGAATATTCGCCATTCCAATCCAATATAAATACACCATAACTCATGTAAATATTGCTTCTAAGTATGATGGATTTCAAAAAATATGTTTTGCCAGAGCCACTCATCCCTATAACCGATATATGTGGATTTATCAATGTGTTTAAATCCAAAAATAAAGGAATTGAATAATACTTAGTGAATCCAATAAAAATGCCTTCGGCCTTTGTTGTTGCTCCTTCGGATGGTCTTATTATAGGAATTAATTTTGATGCTGTTAAAGAATTGGATACCTTATATATTTTCATTTGAATACCACCACGCTGTCAAATCTTAAAACGGATAGCAGTTCATCTCCCTCAAGAATGTTTGATTTTGTATTAAGTACGCTATCTATAGAATTTGCGAGCTCTTTTATTCGAATAATTGCAATATCCTGCGCCCTATAAACATTTTCTGCAATTGCAGACGTTAATGCATAATAGGATAACTTTAATGGCATTTTACCAGAAGTAATCTCTAAAATATCATTATTTATTTGAGAGATTTCACGATTTAGCGCTGCGACCTTTGGGCTTTTTGGATTTAATTTTGCAATTTTATATAACTCTGATTCTTTCATATACTGCTTTGTTTTAAGATCATTAACAATTTTTGAAGTATTAAGCTGCTCTACTTGCATTATTATTTTAAATGGTATTTTGAGATTTTGTATTATATTTTCCATGTCCTCCTTATTTAGCTCATTTATTTTAGATGGATCTATGAGCATTGCAGTAGTTGCTGATACATATCCGTTACTTTTAATAATTGCGGACTTTCGTTCACCGCTTAGTTGATAGCTACCGACTGTTTGTATTATGTTAATTTTACGAAATAATAGAGGTTCTATTATATACCAGACCTTATAAAAAAGAACTGTTGTAAATAAAAGTATTGCAGATATAAAAAGCACTAACACACTCCCAAGTAAAATACTAGTTATTAACAAAGTGGCATATAAAGCGCCCATTACATAAAATATATTATTTGACATACAAACACCTACATTATATCAAATCTGCTGAAGGATATTTCAGAACCCATTATTCTTGCAAGCTCTCTTGCAGATATTATTGTTAATATAAGGCTGAAAATAGGAAGAAAGAACGCTTCTACAATTATTGTTGATATTGCTATCCACATAGAAGTCATTGTGGATTCGGCATTTTGCATAAAATTGCTTATTGAATTCTCTACTGAAAGTAGTGCAGTCTTACTTATGTTATTGTTTGTAACAACCCCATTTACATTACCCTGCAAGGAATTAGCAAGCGATGTTATACTGCTCATTGAATTATATTGACCATTTGAATAATTGTACATAAGCTGCGCATCAAGCAAATAAGACATTGGCAATATAGTAAATAGGGCTATAGTTATTGCAAGTATCGCACCCCCTAATCTTCTCGTAAAATAAAAGCTTCGTAGTACAATTCCTATAGGCATAAGAACCGTTAATGCAGTAGTTGCTATAAATTGGAGTATTATTGATTGAACTTCTATACTTAACATAGAAAAAGTTAAGGCTTCTATTGCGTAGTCTATCTGACCAATTAGAGGTTGAAGGACTGTTGATAAATTTATTGACAATACAACTATACTTATAGTTATTGATGAAATCGAAGATAAAATACCATAAATTGCCGTTAATGGAGTTATCATTGCTATTATGCTATCTAACACCGTGGGCATCAATTGACCATTTATTTGCATAGGAATTGTACCAACAAGAAACTGATTGGCAAAACATATAGCATAATTTGATGCATAGATTCCACTACAGGTTATATTAGACATATTTGCCACCATATTGTATTCTATATTGTATATAATGCCGTTTTGGGCAAAGATCGCTATTAACGAGCCTACAATAATGCCGTTTATTACGGACTGGTATAATTCCGAACGGCCGAATTCCTTTAATTTCTTATCATCCATCGCCATACCTATTCCAATTATAATGCCGGATATGGCAAGCATTATGGCGATTATGGCTATCGCTATCGAATAACCAGGTATTTGGTACATAAAAGCAACCTAACTGCTAGTGAAATTTGATGCACTTACATTATTTAATAGACCGCTCGATGCAGTCGCAAGTGTAGTAGACGCAACGCTCAATATCCCCACAACAATCGCACCGATAATTATATTTATTGCAGTAGTATGAAAATGCGCTTTTTTATCTGGGGGCATTATCTGGCCAAGTGAATAAAATATACCGGCTATTACAAACATTACTGCACTTATTGCAGGTCCTAATTGCGAAAGCACAAATTTTACAAAAGATAATTGTGATACGATATTCAAACTTATCGTAGATGCCGAACTTATCTTAATTAAAATAATCCCAACAAATAAAATAGGTACTAAAAACCTTACAAATACGGCTGAATTCCTTAACAATGGCTCAAAGATATATTTCCTTAAATTCATATACTCACATATAAAGTTGTTTACTTTACTACAAGATTTTATACATAAATAAATATTTAAATATTTCGGTATTTAATTAACAATAGAATAATTACAGCGCAAAAAAGTTATAACACCGAAACGTTTAAGTATCTCTAATATAGATACCATATATACCAAAAATATGGTAGAATTTGGAAGATGCGCGTTATGCGTATTAGAATGCTGGTTCTAAGCTAAAAACAATTTAACCGCATGTTATAATAATCAAATCTATCTTATAGTAGAGTATAAACGTTTTAATATATAGATGATAAAATGACAGAGACATCGCACTTCAATGAAATGAAGATAAATCAGGAGATAAAAGAGGAAATAAGGAAGTTAGGTTTTACAAAATCTACTGCAGTACAATCCAAAATAATACCAAAGATATTAGAGGGAAAGGACGTAATAGTTAGGTCAAGAACCGCTTCTGGAAAGACCGCAGCATATTTGATACCGATAGTGCACTTAATAGAAAAGCACAAAAACCATATAAGCGCATTAATAGTCTTGCCTACACGAGAACTTGCATTGCAGGTAGAAGCATTTGGAAAGAAATTATTGGGAAAGAGCGGAATTAATATAGTTACTGTGTATGGAGGCGTCTCTTTAAGGCCACAGACAGACAAATTAAGACATGCAGACATTGTAGTTGGAACGCCTGGCAGATTATTAGACCATATAAGAAGAGGAAGCCTTGATATTTATAAAATAAATTATCTCGTCCTTGACGAAGCTGACATAATGCTTGATATGGGATTCTTCAATGATATCGATAAGATAATTGAGGGCACACCAAAAGAGAAGCAGACACTTCTCTTATCAGCAACTATGCCGCGTGCAATA
>JAJZJI010000131.1 GCA_021828345.1 Microcaldota archaeon | reverse complement strand
AAAGAAGAAGTTCAAATTGATGAGAAGTTTTAGTGATCGTTATGTTCGTATAACTAGAAAAGCTATCGAAATAGGAAGACATGAAAACCCTTCAAATCCACGACTACTTGATTGGCGACTACTTGATTGGGTTAACATGACTAAGTATAAAGATGAACTTTTACACATAATCAGGAAATACTTCAAAGATGCTGAATTTGATTACTATAGAGGTGTAGATCACTGGTTTGTTAGGTATACATTTAGAGTCAGGAATGATTAAAACAAATATTATGGTTAAATAAACATTTTTTTTTTAATATTTAACAAAGATTGTAACAAACAATTTTTATATAAGGTCATAATCTCAAATTATGAAATGTGAAGTTTGTGGTAAATCTCGTGAAAAAATTAGTCGTTATAAAAACGGCGAAAAATGGTATTGTAGGAGATGCCACAATTCTATGATAATAGGAAACAAAACTCCTATTATTACACATAAACATCAACCCATACCTGTAAAAAAGGAAGTGGACAAAGGACCAAGACGCATTTTTGACGATAATGGTATGTTAATTATCCGAGATAGGAACTTTTAAATGCTTTTTTTAAATATACACTTATGAAGATTGAAACAAAGAGAGTTATTTCAGCAGCTCATATAGTGGATGGAAATACAAAATGTGCTAATTTGCATGGACATAATTGGACAGTTAGTGTAAGTATAGACAATAGTGGTACAGATATTCCTAAAGACGGATTTTTGATGGATTTTAATAGTATCAAAGAAGAGATAGATAAGCTTGACCACAGATTTTTAGTATCAACAGAACAGATAAAAGGTGCTGGTATAACAAATTATGATATATTGGCTGGAGGTCGTAAATATTCAATACCTGCAGGAGTTTGTGTGAAGATTCCTATTCCATACACTACATCAGAATGGATTTGTAAATTTTTAGCAAAGAAATTTAAAGAGATTATGCATGATCGTACTAACGAATACGGAAAATGGAAAATATGTGTGAGAATAGAAGAAACAGAAAATAATATTGCAGAAGAATGTATATGAAAAGAGAACTAATAGCTATTATTATTGCATTCATACTTGTGGCAATTTTAGGGTTTTTCGTAGAATCTCTGAATCAAAACACTTCAATTGAACACCCATTACCTATGTATAATATAAATTGGGTTAATGGTGAACATATAACGTTAAGAAATGGGGTGTTTTACACAAATTTTTCAGTGAATAGAGCAATAGTGATAAATTATACTGTAGACTATGTTAATATTAATCCTTCATTAGATGGTGGAGCCTTTATATTAAATAATGTCCAATTTATATCTGAATTACCACCAAGTTATGGAACTACACCAGCAAATTATTCTGATGAATTTGTACAAAACACAATTTTTTATGGGTATGGAAATTATAGTTTAGTGTTTGTGGTTTATGGTATTGAAGAAATACAATTTAATTCGGTGCTGTAAATGATAGAATTAAAGATACATAAAGAAAGTTCATACATAGCAAGAACAAATTCATTACAAAAAAAGTATATTAGACAACAAAAATATGTAGTGTTGAAACACTCAAAATATTTTTGCAATCTCTGTAATGATTATCCAGAAGGTAAAATTATAGCACATTTTAGGAAGCATCATAAAGATATGTGGAATGAATCTAAACAATATGCAAACCTTTTTGATCAGGTGTAGTATAACATGGTTATGAAGAAAAAAAGAATATTCTGTACATTTGAATCTGAGCATTTACATCATTATAAAGATGCTAAATATGCTGTTGTTCCAAGTAAAGGAAATGATTCAGTAGAATTCTTGAAATACCCACATAGACACTTGTTTGAATTTCGTGTAGAATATGAAGTTGTTGGAGATAGACAGGTTGAATTTATCTTGATGAAACACCAGTTAAAGAATATTGTGGATAATTGGAATTATGACTTAGGTGGTAAATCTTGTGAAATCATGTGTTCTGATTTATACTATGAAATGATCAAGTTAGGGTATGAAGGTAATATTAAAATTGAAGTATCAGAAGATGGAGAAAATGGTGCTATATGTGAATGGTCACAGGATGTGATAAATGAAACAAGTAGCAAATAAACAAAATAAAAAAGAACCTAAACCAATTGGGTTGATAGAACGTTTCATTCTTGTGTTGATATCTATTATTGCAATAGGTTTGGGTGTTTGGTACCTTTTAAAATAAATATAAAAGATTAAGAACTTTCGTTGTATCATTAGATATGGACCAATCAAAGGTTGATACACTGAAAAAATGGGCTAAGGATGAAGTTACGAAGTATGGAGAAGGAAGAGTTTTTATAGATTTTAAGAAAAAGCACAAACAAAGACTAGGTGTATGTAAAGCTATAAAAGATTCTGAACCAGTAAAATATGAATTGAATGCATATTGGGGAGAAAACCTAGAAGAAATCCATGATAGTATAGACGAAGAAAGATTCAAGGATACTGTACACCATGAAATAGCACATGCTTTGGTTGGGATCAAAGTTTGTAAACACCATACACATGACCATCTTTGGAAAGAATATGCAGAAAAACTAGGTGCTATGCCAACTTCTGGAAATACAAGAGTTACGTTTATTCTATGGAAAAACGGAACTGATGGTTCTATATTGGGTAAAAGTGGTACTATTAAACTGAATGTGTTTGAAAATGATGATAATCCTCATGTTGCATTGGAAAAGAACAGTTTTGGTCTAAAACAACCAGTACAAGGTTCAAGATTGCTTGCTTGTCCCACATGTCATAGTGTATGGGTTAGGAAAGATTCAGATAGAGATCATTATTGCAGTGATGATGGAACAAGAGTAGTAGATATATCTTTAGAATACAAAAAAGGTAAGATAAAGATTGATCTTGAAAAAGGAAAGACAGAAGGTTGGGTTGAAGGAAAACTTGATGATAAAATATTGGAAGTGCATACTTCTGATGTATCAGAAGAGGAACCTGATTAAATCATAAACAATTTTATATACTGTTCAAAGATATACAATTATGCCAAGATTGAGATTTGAACAGGAACAAGACTTTTTGTCTGCAATAAAAAGGTTGATAACGAAACCTTCAAATTTTGTGTGTTTCGTTACTACAGAAAACGAATTGGTTATTTATCCGACAGTATCTACAAAACCTTCGTTTGTGTTGTATATGGGATTCAACAAAAGACCACAAGAGATAATTTCAAAGATATTATCTGAAGGTATAAGTGTGTTGAATGTTGATAAAGTGGATTGGGACGCAGAAAAAACACTGCAATCTCCACAATAATAACATGGTGAATTGTGATAAATATGGATGCAGAACAAATACTTTATAAATGCTTTGAAATTTTGAAGGAAAGAGGCAAACGTTATGATAGTAATCATGAACGTAAAATGGGCAAAGCAATATCAATACATAACCAGATATCGAATCGTACATTGTCAATAGAAGATGGATACAAATTGATGATTTCTTTGAAATTAGCAAGAATGTTTCAATCAGAATATCATGAAGATGATTATATAGATTTGATCAATTATGTCGCATTACTTGCAGAATATATGTCTTCAAAGGAGAATGATTAAACATGTATAATGATTATGAATTTCATA
>JAJZJI010000130.1 GCA_021828345.1 Microcaldota archaeon | reverse complement strand
CTGGCGTATCTATACGCACCTTCTTCTCATCTATATTTACATAACCATTATCTATAAGCAATCGGCCATTAGTTCCTTCTACTTGATAACCAGTTATAAATATCTTTGATTCATCATTTAGCCTTGTTATATAATTAAGAACAGGGCCACCATTTAGCATACCTGCAGTAGTCAATATTATTCCAGGCTCATCTAATGCATTTTTACGCACACGCATTCCATCTATCCATGTTGCCTCGTCTATACCACGCATCAGATATTCTGGATTTGTTATAAATTTGGGATTTTTAACCACTATTTTAGTAGCCGCCCTACACATCCCATCTACAAAGACCCTATCCGCAAGCCCATGTTTGTATAATATTGATAAAAGCTCCTGGCTTCTACCCACAGCAAATGATGGTAATAATGCTGTACCACCATTATCTAAAACGCCACGTATCTCCTCTATTAATTTTTTTACAAGATCATCTCTATTAGGATGATCCCTTCCTTCATATGTAGATTCCATTATAAGCACATCACTCTTTACTATCTCTGCGCCTTTATGCAATGTCTGTGGTTCTATCTTAAAATCACCAGTATATACAACACGCTTGTTATTTTTTGCTTTAGTTCTTTCAATTAACGTTACAGCACTCCCACATATATGCCCAGCGTCATAAAATTCCATATCATAACTGCCATAAAAAAATTTTTTATGATAAGGTATTTCTGTATACTTACCCTTGAATTGATTTATCTGTCTTTTATGGTATTTTGGCTGCATATGCTGTTTTTTGGCTACATTTATTGCATCATTTTGCAAAAGTTCTGCCAATTCAAGCGTCGGTTTTGTACCAAATGCTGGTATCTGAGAAAAATTATATATAGCGGGGACAAACCCAGAATGATCTATATGTGAATGGCTTAGTATAAGGGCGTCCACTTTTGGGACACTTATAGGAAATTCTGTCCTTACATTTACTTTTAAACCGAAGTCTAACATTATTGATTTTTCATCTTTAAAAAGTATTGACGACCTACCTACTTCCTGTGCTCCTCCAAAAAATTTTAATTGCATATATTAACCAATAGATAATTTTAACCAATATATAAAAAGATTCTCATCTATATTAAAAATATAAATTTTCTGTTGATAGTATGAACGACGATATAAATTTCTCTGATCTATTTGCTTTGACAAAGATAACATCTGATTCTGTTGTTGAAAAATTTGGCGGTATAATAAACTCCTCATTTTTTGACGCTGCAAACATTTTAGGCGGTTTAAAGCTAAGTGGGCTTATTGATTTTGGCACAACACTTGGAAGCCAAAATCCTATAGTGATAACACAAGGCGGAAAAGAATTGTTACAACAAGTATCCGCAAGAGCAAATGACCCTTTTGATAAATTAGATATGAGCATATTAAACCAATTATCCAATGGGAAAAAGTCTGCAAATGACGTGACAACATCAATAAATGTTGCACATAAGGATATGACATTTCATTTATACAAACTGCTCATGCAAGGGTATATATCAGCAGAATTTAGAAATGGAATATTAAATATAATGCTTACTGAGAAAGGTTTTATGCAGGCAAAAAATGGAATACCTGCAAGTGTAACACCGCAAGTGCGAAACGAACCGCAAATGGATAAAAATACAATGCCACCACAGCCACAATCATCACCATCAACTATAAAGCAGGAGCCAGCCGCCCAGAAAATACAACCAATAACAAATGCAACAGCACCATTGCAAAATGATATAAAAATACCAGAGTTGCATATGGATGTGCAGGGACAGCAACAGAGCACACAAACTGCTGCGCCTATGACCAATAATCCTGATATATCACTTGTTCCTAGCAAATCTACTACAAGCAAACTGCCTTATATTCTGGTAATTATTGCGATTGTATTTTTAGTGGTAGTTATAATGATGAGATTTAATATAATTAATATATAACTGTGTTTTTATGGAAAATAAACTTATGGATTATATGAAAGCAAAAGAGTTGCTAAGTCATTATAATGTAAAATCTGTAGATAGCACATATATAAATAACGTAGATGAGGCGATCAATTTTTCAAATGGAAATCCTATTGTGCTTAAAGTGCTTACCCAGAAGGCTTTACATAAAACAAAAAGCGGACTTGTTGAATTAAATCTTATAAGTGATAAAGAGATAAAAAGCGCGTATGATAGATTGATAAAAAAAAGTATGCAGTATAAACCATATAAGATATTAGCACAGCATATGGTAGATTATAAAAGTGATAATATAGAAATCATTATAGGAGGTAGAAAGGATTTACAGTTTGGTCCGCTTGTATTAATAGGACTTGGAGGTATATATGTTGAAACATTCAGAGACTTTGCGCTGCGCATATGCCCAATAAATAAGCAGGAGGCGTTAGGTATGATAGATGAATTAAAATCCGGAAGTGTCATAGCAAAAAATAAGCATGAAAAAGAGATGATTGTCAATATCTTAATGAATGTTTCTAAATTAATGACAGAGCATAATATAAATGAACTGGACCTCAACCCGCTAATACTGCATGATAATACATACAGCGCAGTTGATCTTAGAGTCTTAATCTAATAGTGTTTTTATGGATAATAAATATAAAAATTTTAATTACATGATGAATCCTAAGAGCGTCGCTATTATTGGAGCATCCAATAATCCAGATAAAGTAGGGCACGTAATACTTCAAAATTACATAGATGCAGGGTATGCTGGAAAATTATATCCTGTTAATATAAAAGATGAAGTTAGTATACTCAACATAAAGGCGTATAAGAGCGTTGTAGACATAAAAAATAATATAGACCTTGCAGTCATTGCGGTGCCTGCAGAAATTGTGCCTAATGTAGTAGATGAGTGTGGTAAAAGTAAGGTTAAATCTATTATTATAGTAAGTGGCGGATTTGCAGAGATAGGTGCGGTGGAGTTACAAGATAATGTAGGGGCTATTGCAAAAAAATATAATATACCAGTACTAGGGCCAAATTGCTTAGGCGTTATGGACCCTAGAACAAGGGTTGATACACTATTTCTGCCTGCATTCAAAATAGACAAGCCAAAAATTGGCGGTGTTAGTTTTGCATCGCAAAGTGGAGCAGTAGGAAGTTCAGTGTTAGATATGATATCTGGGGAGGGATTTGGGCTTTCAAAATTTATATCTTATGGAAACGCAATAGATTTAGACGAAGTTGACATATTAAATTACCTAGGAAATGACAAGGATACGAAAGTGATAGTCTTTTATATTGAGGGTGTAAAAAGGGGCAGAGCGTTCATGGAAAGTGCAAAACGAGTTAGCATGAAAAAACCTATCGTTGTCGCCAAAGGAGGCAGAACAAATGCCGGATCTAAAGCTGCCCATTCGCACACCGCATCACTCGCTGGCAGCTATGAAGCATATAAAGCTGTTTTCAAACAATCTGGGATAATACAGGCAAATAGTTTAGGTGAGATACTTAATTTTTCAAAAATATTTGACACACAACCGCCATTATATGGAAATAAAATTGCTATAATAACAAATGGTGGAGGAACTGGGGTTATGGCGACAGACGCATTATATGATAATAAATTAGAACTGCCAGAATTAAGTGATAGCGCTATAAATAAATTAAAAAAGGTAATGCCCCCAATAGTCAATGT
>JAJZJI010000129.1 GCA_021828345.1 Microcaldota archaeon | reverse complement strand
GATGCAACAAAGGATGATGAGATGTTATCTGATGTTAAATATAGCCCAACAAAGGAGCGTGTTGCGGCTGTCATAAATCTAATGCATAAAGCTGAGGATAAAACTGGAGAGAAAAAGATATTTATAGCAAATATAACTGATGAGGTTGATAAAATATTAGAACTTCATGATATGGTCGTAGAATTGGGCGGAAACAGTGTGATGCTTAATGCAATGACTATTGGTCTTTCAGCCGCAAGAATGCTATCAAAGCATTCAAAAATACCAATCTTTTCGCATTTTGATTTTATAGCTCCATATACAAGGCATCCAAACTTTGGACTTACAACGCAAGTAATGACAAAATTACAGCGTCTTAGTGGATTTGATGGTATAATAATGCCTGGTCTTGGAGATAGGATGAATACTACAACAGAGGAAGTAAAGGATAACGTTGACATATGTTTATCAAAGTGGGATAATATAAAAAGTTCACTTCCAGTTCCAGGCGGCAGTGATTGGGCGGGAAGTCTTCAAAACATGTATAATACGTTTAATACAAAGGATTTCTCGATGGTTCCAGGAAGAGGTGTATTTGGTCATCCTGATGGCCCAGAGTCTGGGGCAAGAAGCATAAGGCAGGCATGGGAGGCTATAGAGAAGAATGTTAGCATCAATGAATATGCAAAGTCTCATACGGAATTAGCAAATGCCATAGCGGCATTTGGCAAAAAATAGTTTTAATACTAAATCACATCAATGATTAATGCTTTCCTCTATTCTTATCAATTCATTATGCTTTGCTGTTCGCTCACCGCCGATGGTACCTGTTTTAATGTATTTTATTCCAAGACCAACTGCAAGATGTGCTATAGTTGAGTCTTCTGTCTCTCCGCTTCTATGCGATATTACACATTCATAGTTGTGCTTCTTTGCAAGAGCAACAGTTTCTATCATGTCAGTTAATGTACCTATCTGATTTGGTTTTATTAAAATAGCATTTGCAGCACCAATTTTTATTCCGCGCTCTAAGCGTGCTTTATTTGTAACAAAAAGATCATCTCCTACTATCAATGTTTTTTTACCTATTTTCTTTGTCAGTTTTGCAAATCCTTCAAAATCCTGTTCATCTAAGGGGTCCTCTATAATTTTTATGTTAAATCTTTCTGAGAGCTCAGAAACAAAATCTATTTGCTCGTCAACAGAACGGTTCTTATCTTTATAAATATATTTACCATCTTCAAAGAATTCTGATGCTGCCATATCGATTGCCGGACTTATTTCTATTTTGTTTTTAGCTACAGAATCATTTATTGCACTAGATAATATCTCTAATGCTTGCATATCTGTTAATGGTGCAACCCATGCTTTTTCATCACCCAAACCAAGCGATAACTCTGGGAATTTACTTTTTAATAAACTACTAACCTTTTTATGCACCGATATGTTGCCAATAGCAGAGGCAATGTAATTTTTTCCAAATGATATTGAAAGAAATTCTTGCATTACTGTTCCATTAATTGCATGCTTCCCTCCTCCTATTATATTACCCAGTGGGAATGGCATGATTGGTTTGCCTTTAGCACCAAATAATTTTCTATATAACTCTATATTTTCTGATTTTGCTGATAGTTTTGCAAAAGCCATTGATGCGGCTATTGCAATATTGCCGCCAACAGAGGAAAAATCTTCTGTCTTATCTATATCGTGAAGCACTGCATCAAAATTTCTTTGGTCTGATGCATCCATTCCTATAAGTTTTCTAGTTACCTCTAAATTAAAATTTTTTATACCGACATCTATATCATTTTTAGGATAATCTTTAACCTCAAACATTCCCTTACTAGCTCCGCTAGGAGCTGCCGCCCGTCCAAATGCTCTATTATCATTTTCAATGTCAACCTCAACTGTTGGGTTTCCTCTAGAATCTATTATTTTTCTTGCAATTATTTTTGTAATTTTAGACATAAAAATACCTTGAATAATTATAACACATATTTGTAAACTTTTCCCTGAATATGTTCAAAACTACACATTTCTTCAACACTCATTTTCTCAAAATATCTTCTTATCGGGCGTAGCGAATTGCCATGTGCTGATATAAAAACTATATCATTTTTATCCAATTTTAATAATACTTCATTTATAAATTCAAGAACACGTTTTTCAACATCTTCTATGCTCTCTCCGTTTGGCGGCCTTACATTATAGGACCTATGCCATAATGGATATTCCTTAGGATATTTTTTTGCAATCTCCTCCTTATCTTTGCCAGTCAAATCTCCATAACTTCTTTCTTTTATGCGCTTGTCTATAAATATCTGCGGTTTTTTATCGTCGAGCACTAAATACAATGTTTTTTATGAACGTTTTAAATCTGATGCATAAGCCTTTGTTGGGACTATTCCATCTAACTCTTTTCGTATGCGCATACATTCTGCAATGCCATCATCTGTGAGTTCTGCATCAGACCATCCTGTAAATATGCCTTTTTTGTTGTATGTTGTCTGACCATGTCTAAAAAGATATATTGTTGCCATATAATTACCTTTTAACGTTTAACGTAATATTCGGATATTATAAACGGTTTAAAAATAGAATAGTATCCTAAATAAAATATAAAAAATATTGTAATAAATAATTTAATTTAACTCTTGCAATTACTCCTCACTATCTTTAATATCTACCATATTTTGCAATTCAACTGCGAGTTTTATTATTTTCTTTCCTTTATCTGTAACTTTATATGTTATAACGCCTCTTCTAAATTTAGATTTAGTTATTACTTGATCTACCGCCTTTATTGCTATAAGTTCGTCAAGCCTTTTAGATACGGTAGCTGAGCTTAATGCGGTCCTTTTAATTACTATTTTGGTGAAATCGTTGAAACGTTTGGGACCATCATTATTTGCCATCTGCAAAATTTCTATGAATCCTCTACTAATTGCCATAGTTTAGTATAAACAAATAAGTTTATAATACTTTATGTTTTAAAGAATACTTCTTTTAAAATTATAATAGTTTAATTTACTAAAGTATGATTTAAAATAGCAAAGTATTATATACTAGGATATACTTATATATAATGGTGAAAATATGAGCAACGAAATGAAGGAAAATAAAACATACATATGTCAGATCTGTGGTAAAGAAGCAAAAAATACTGTAGATACAATGGCGCATTATCTAGACCACGGCTCAACAGCTTTAGAAGCAGTTACTGCTATGATAAAAGAACAAAGAACAGGTGGTGTAACTATTGAGGATAGAGCACGTATAAAGGATGAAAATAGTATGGTGTCACAGAAGTTAAAACCAATAACAACAACATAAACCAATAACAACAACATAAATTAATAACAACAACATAAATCAATAACAACAGAGGGGAAGACCCTCTCTGTTTTTTTTAATTAAATTCGGGTGTTTATTTTGAGTCAACAAAAATCATTAGCAATATTTTTTACTAGTATGGGATTTCTTATTAGTGGTCTTATATTTATACCTTTTACAATAGGTGCATTTAGCACATATCATTCCGGCGCACTTAACTCAAGTAGTCTTGTACAATTGGGGGCTATAATGTTAATACTCGTGCTTATCCCTTTATCTCTTGCCTACGGTATATGGAAAGGTTATAGATGGGCTTGGGGAGCTGCAATACTATTCGGTGCATTTGATATATTATTATATCTTATTACGTTTGCATCTATAAGTATAAAATTATCTAATG
>JAJZJI010000128.1 GCA_021828345.1 Microcaldota archaeon | reverse complement strand
GTGATTTTTCCGAATTCGGTCCATGCCTTGAGAGCTTCTCTGGCGGAATAGAATTGTCAAATAGTGTTTTTACCCAATATGAATATGTAAATAATAAGATAAAGGAGCTAGACGGAATGGTTGTGGATGTGGGCTGGGGATTTGAGCGTCTTTTATGGTTTTATACTGGCGCAGATACGATTTATGATGCTTCATTTAGTAAGCAGTTAAAGTATATAGCAAAGAGCTCAGGCATAATATTTGATAGAAAAATATACAGAAAGGTTGCTGATATCTCGGGATTTGTGAATGTGGGCGATGCTCAAACCTTAGAGAAATTTGATGATTATATAATAAAGCGTGCCAAAATAACAAAAGATGATTATTATAATGTTATAAAACCCATGCAGGCCGCATATGCAATAGCGGATCATTCAAGAAGCCTATTATTTGGAGTTACTGACGGTGCGCTTCCTAGTAACGTTGGTGGAGGGTACAATCTTAGGATAATACTTAGAAGGATGTTTGATTTGGTTGATGAATATAATATCAATCTTGATATAATAAAATTAATGGAGCTTCACGCAAGCGAGCTCAAAGGTTTATATGACGAACTTTCTGATGGCGTGACTGAGATGCCTAATATAATGGAGGTTGAGCGCAAACGCTATGATGCAACAAAGAGCGCTGCAGGAAAGATTGTAGATACTATGCTCGCAAAAAAAGAGAGCATAACTACTGATAAGTTAAAGTTGCTCTACGAAAGCAATGGTATAACTCCTGAGCATATAGCTATAGTTGCAAAGTCAAAGGGCATTAATGTGGAAATACCAGAGAATTTCTATTCAAGCATAATAAAAAGTAATTTCGCTGAAGGGAAAAAAACAAAGGTTTCAAAATCCTATATTGACACTTCTACACTACCTAAAACTGAAAAGCTTTTCTATTCATTTACATCAAAAGCACAGGCAAGAGCAATAAAGATTGAAGGCAATGAGGTTGTGCTTGACAAGACTCCGTTCTATGCTGAGAGTGGTGGGCAGGAAGCGGATTTTGGAATGATAAATGGTATAAATGTGGTAGATGTTCAAAGTTCAAATGGTGTCATAGTCCATACGCTAGAAGACAAGCCTAACTTTTTGGTTAATAATATTGTAAATTGTGAGGTGGATATAGATAGAAGGCTGCGTCTTATGGTTCATCATACAGCTACGCATTTAATAAGCGCTTCATGCCGCAAGATACTCGGCAAGCATGCATGGCAGGAGGGTGCGCATAAAGGGCCAAATAAAGCGCATATAGATATAGCCCATCATGAGCGTTTGTCTGATAGCGATATATCAAAGATAGAGGCAATGGCGAATAAGTTCATATTTAATGGTATAAAGGTGAAGGTAAGCGAGATGGAGCGCGGAGTTGCCGAGAGCAAATTTGGCTTTTCAATATATCAGGGACATGGTGTGCCTGGCAGCCTTTTAAGGATAGTTGAATTAATGGATTTAAATGGTACATTAATAGATGCTGAAGCATGCGGTGGGTTACATTTAATGAATAGAGAAAGCAGCATAGGTATTATAAAGATAATAAATACCTCAAAGATACATGATGGGATAAATAGAATAGAATTTGTTGCAGGTCCCGCGGCGCTTGATTATGCAAATGATATATCATCAAAAATAAGCAAGCTTTCAAATATAATGAATAGCGATGTAGATAAGCTTGAGGAAAGCGCATCACAGCAAAAATCCAAAATAAATAAGTTGGAATCTGATATAAAAATAATGACTAACAATCTTTCTATTAGCATTGCTGAGGAGATCATATCTGAAATGGATAATTTAAATGCATATCAAAAAAAGCTTGATTATCCAAGGGAGATTTTGCGATCTGTTTGCACGCATGTTGTAGATAAAAATAAAAAATCCATAATTATGCTATATAATAAGGATGATGAGATTGTTTGCATATCTGGAATTGAATCCCAACAGTCTGCCATCGATTTTGCAAAGTCAAAGCTCTTAGAAATGAAAATGGATTTCGTCGGGGGTGGATCAGGACGCATAGCTGAAGGAAAAGCAAAAAGCAGATAGCATTATTTTCTCTGGAATGGCCTAAATATCATTTTGACTACTTTCATTTCGATATAAACCAATGTTACCATTACTGCGAAAAATCCCACAATCATTGATATATCCCCTGTTGGAGAATGCAGCAGTTCAATAAATCTTTCTTTTAATCCAATCTTATTCCCCTTAAAATTTTCAACTCTTTTATTTGCATTTGGATCAGTAAAATTGAAAAAAGGTTTTGCCGCAGGTATTTGGCTCGGTGCTATAGTTTTGCCGCTTTTATCTATTTTTATCGGATGTCTATTATTTTCAAGCATTATGCTGCTATAATCTGAAAGGTTTTGGCTTAATGTGCGTATGTTCTGCCCAATTTTTGCGCTGGAATTTTTTGTCGCAAGATTCAATACAAATTCATCTATACGTTTATTTGTCAAAGCATCATACTCTTTAATTACGCATTGCTTATTAAATGGGTTTAACGCATAAGCGGTCAGATCCAATCTTAGCGTTCCGTTTGAATTGGCCTTTTTATTGGCAAGTACTAGGTAATTGCTATTGTTAATAGGTATTGCATACTCATTTATGCGTATACTCTCATTTGGTGAAAAACCCCACTGTGTTATATGTATGTTGGTTTTTTGCAACGGCTGCCCAAAATCCCCAAATGTATTCTGCTGAAAAAGCATAAATGATGCGCTTGCAATTCCGATAACTGCGGCCTTTCTAATAATATTAGCGTATAAACTATCATTCTTATGGGTTGCAACTGCAAAATTATCAATGCTACTTAGTGATTTGTTATTATTTATTTTAAACGATTCTACCATAATAATACCGATATAGGTATTGTGCAGTCAGGTAATATTTAAATCTTTCCGGATTCCTTTTAAAGTTGTGTTATTTAATTAAATTGTCATATAAAATGGTTAATGTACAGATAGTATTATATATTATATTGAATTCAATAGAATAGATGATAATTAAAAGAACCTATGGGAATAGGATTCGGGTGTTAACATGTCTTCGTTGGGAAAGAGTAAGCGAATAAATAAATTGAATAATGAATATAAGAGAATGTCTGAAATGTCTGGGTGGAGCTTAAGCAGCAATTTTGTTAAAGGAGATGGGCCAATAGATGCTGATATAATGATAGTAGGCCAGGCTCCTGGAAGGAATGAGGATATAAAAGGAAAACCGTTTATAGGCATGAGTGGGAAGATGTTAAATGAGTTGTTATCGCTCTCAGGAATAGATAGGAATAATGTATATATAACAAGTACAGTACAATTTTTTCCGCCCAAAAATAGGATGCCAACAAAAAAGGAGATTGAATTATGCGCTCCAATGTTAAAGAAGCAGATTGAGATTGTGGATCCAAAAATTGTGATAACGCTCGGATCGCTCGCAGCAAATACTACTGTAGGTATTGATAATATAATGCATAATCACGGGTTATTAACGCATGATGGGGATAGATATTATTTTTCCACATTACATCCTGCAGCGGCGGTGAGAGTAAAGAAGAATGTACCAATAATTAAGGATGATTTTAATCGCCTTGGAACTATTGTTAAAAAATTAGAAGCAATGAAAAATAAGCAATCGAAATAGTATTTTAGCGCATATTGTTATTCTAACTCTTTTTATCTATACATTGCCATATTACGCTCACTGTGCGCA
>JAJZJI010000127.1 GCA_021828345.1 Microcaldota archaeon | reverse complement strand
GTGCAGTAGATTGGTACTATTCCCTCAACTCCTTCTGGAGATATATTTCTTAGATCATCTCTTTTTTCAAGTTTAAATCTTTTTTTCATTTCATATAATGAAGCTTCTCCTCTGTAGTATTTATATATTTTTCCATTTTTCTCTATTATCTTTCCTGGAGCTTCTTTTGTTCTTGCAAAAAGGTTTCCTATCATTATACTAGATGCACCTAATGCCAATGCTTTCACAATATCTCCAGAATTTTTTATTCCTCCATCCGCAATAATAGGAATATCTGTATCTTTTGAAACTTTATAGACCCAATCTACTGCACTAGCTTGAGGAACTCCTACTCCAGTAACTACTCTTGTTGTACATATAGATCCAGGTCCTATTCCAACCTTAAGACCATTAACTCCAAGAGATAAAAAATCTTTTGCTGCTTCACTTGTTGCAATATTCCCTACAATAAGCTCTATTTCATTTTTAAATTCAGTTTTAATTTGTTTTACAGCATTGATTACATGTTCAGAATGAGCATGAGCAACATCAATAATTATGAAATCTGCTCCTGCCTTACTAAGCTTTTCGAGATTATATATCATATTATCTCTAACTCCGAGTGATGCTCCTACAATTAATTTGCCATTTTTATCAATTGTTGATAATGGGTATTTTATAATATCAAATTTATATTTTTTAACAGTCTCTATTTCTTTTACTTGATCTTCAATACTCATTACTCTATGTATTGCTCCAACAGCACCATTAAGAGCCATAAGAATAGCTATATTTGAATTTGTAATGGAATCCATATTTGCAGATATTATTGGTATATTCAATTCTATATGTTCAGAGAGATTTGTTTTTAATGAAGTTTCAGATCTTGATTGTAATCTTGATTTTTGAGGAATTAAAAGTAAGTCATCATAACTATAACTAAAAGATTTTTTTATTAACATATTTTATAATGTAAAATAACTAAAATTTATTATACTGCTTATTATTGTAAATGTGTATATGGATGGTCTTGTATACATAAAACAAATTTGAAATTAGGAATTGAGTTTCAGTTTGAAGATAAATCTTAAGGGTATGATATAGATAAAAATTTTGATATTTTACTACTACAATAAAATTTCAAAGAAAGATACATATCTATAGGGATGATATCTTCATATATGGAAGAGTACTAGCAAAATATTAAGGAAAAAATATACAGATAGTAAATTTAATAAATATATATAAGATAATATTTCTTGTATGTGAAATTAAAGATTAGTGGTAATACATATTGTTAAAAAGTTAAGATTAAGAATTAAATTTAATAAATCTAGAAGAAAACTGATATGAAAATTTAAGAATATGATCAGGAAAATTTGTATCTTTTGAAGTCTTTTTTATTTCTATTGTAAATATATTTGTATTAGATTTAATATCTAGAATTTTATTATATTCTAATTAAATATTTAAAACTATGTATTCCTTTAATATTAAATAATTAGATATGATTAAAATTATTTCATTTTAATATATTTATTAATTTATTTTTTTATTGAGTATATCTTAACTATGTTTGTACATATATAACATTGACAAGTAATGATTTTTTACATATATTTAGTATACGGAGGATTATGTACACACATTTAAAAATAAGACAAATTATATATATAATATTGGTACTTATAGTAGGGATATATATAGCTTTGGGTAGAGTATATGCAGCTCCATCATCGATGTTGAATTATCAAGGAAGATTAGAGAATAGTAATGGAGATCTACTTACTGGGAATTATTATATAGCTTTTTGTATTTATGATTCTACTACAGCTACTGCATGTGCACCAGGAAGTACTCCAACAGTTGGGGCAATGAGTAGTGCAGGAACGAGTTCAGGGACACTTAATGGAGCATTGTGGGGTGAGGTACAGTATTTTTCAAATATTAATACTCCATCAAATGAAGTAGAGAATGGGGTATTTAATGCTAATTTAGGAGAATATTCAAGTTTAAGTGGGAGTTTATTTGAGCAGCCTGGAGTGAGTAATTACTATATAGGATTTAATGTATATAATGGATCATCTTGGGATGGACAAATGACCCCATTACAGTCAATAGATCAGGTAGCATATGCAATGGATTCAGCTCTATTGCAAGGTTTAGCTCCTTCTTCATCAACTGGACCTAATCAGATAGTTGCAACCAATAGTTCTGGGGATATTAGTCTTTCTGGTACAAATCCTGAGGTAAATGCAACAGGTTCAAATACTTTGACCTTAAATGGTGCAGGAGGAACAGGAAGTGTTTGTTTTTTTTCAAATTCTAATTGTGTAACTAGTAATGGTAATTTAAATTTATCAGGAACCTCTACTTTTGGAGGAGGTATAATTAGAACTGGAACAAATAACCCTAATCTTTTATTTAACTCTTCTGCAGAATTAGGTCTAGCAGGTTGGGGGCCAGCTTCTAATATATCTCAAGGATGGAATGCATCTGGCAATAATGGTGAAGCATTAGGGTCTTATTTCCATTATGGAGGAACAGTAGCTTCAACACTTGTAAGTCAGCCTATCCCAGTAGGACCCGGGGCAAATATGACAATTTCTGGATATCTATTTAATGGTGGAAGCAGTGGTACTAATAGTATAATATTAGAAGCATATGATGGTAGTACATTTCTTTCAGATGTTGGAACACTCTCGCTTGTAACAGGAAAGGGTTGGACATATTTAGCAGTATCTGGGATTACTCCTGCTAATACTACAAACCTAGAAGTAGTATTTAATGTAGCAAATCCAAGTACAACAGGATCAAATATCGCTTTTCAAAGGATAAAAGTAGAAACTGGGACACATGCTACTCCTTATTCAAATGAAGGAGATAGTAATTATACTCAATACAGAAATATACAGATTCCATATCTTAATGTCTCTGAATTACAAGGATATGTATCAGGAGTTGGTTCTAATAATCTATTACTTTTAAATAGTTCAGGAAATATAAATATTCCGGGATCTGCATCTTTTGGAGGAGGGCAGTTAGGTCTTAATAATGTCGGGGCAAATACTTTAACAAGTAGTACTAATCTTACAATAGATCCTAATTCTGTACAAGCTAGTAATCTAGGGACCTGGAATACAGAGTCGACGACATTGCCAGGAGAATTAGATTATGCAACCTCAGTAGGGTATGGCGGATATATCTATGAGATAGGAGGATATAATGGTACTACTAGTACATATTCATCATTAGTATATTATGCACAAATTGGGTCAAATGGAGTATTAGGGACCTGGAATACAGAACCAACCACGTTGCCAGAAGGAATAGATCAGGCAACCTCAGTGGAGTATGGCGGATATATCTATGAGATAGGAGGTAGTAATGGTACTACTGATTTATCATCAGTATATTATGCACAGATCGAGTCAAATGGAGTATTAGGGACCTGGAATACAGAGTCGACATCATTACCAGGAGGAATAAATGGTGCAACCTCAATTGAGTATGACGGATATATATACGAAATAGGAGGGCTTGTTGGTGCTATTGGTCAAGATTCATCATCAGTATATTACGCACAAATTGAATTAAATGGAGTCTTAGGGACCTGGAATACAGAGTCGACAGCATTGCCAGGAGGAATAGATCATGCAACCTCAGTAGAGTATGGCGGATATATCTATGAGATAGGAGGATATAATGGTACTACTAGTACATATTCATCATCAGTATATTATGTACAAATTGA
>JAJZJI010000126.1 GCA_021828345.1 Microcaldota archaeon | reverse complement strand
ATTCAAAGATAAGAATAAACTTAAAAACGTCGAATTCATGGGATTTGCCCCAGAAGACAAAATGGCACAGATATATGACTCGTTCGATGCATTCATGTTCCCAAGCAAATATGAGGGGTTCGGATTGCCAATACTGGAAGCTCAGTCGAGAGGTTTGCCGGTAATAGTCTATAAACAGGGAAAGATACCTGGAGAGGTTACAAGATACTGCTTCAAAGCAGGAAGCCCAAAAGAAGCGTCTGACATAATCATAAAACTTCAAAAAAGTGAATACAATAAAGGTCAATATAAAGCGGCAACGTCATATGCAAGAAGCTTCAGCTGGGACACATGCACCCAAAAAACACTAGGTATATATAGCAATATTCTATAATTAAAAAATGTAATTACATTATGATAGAACAAGCAATACCTAGCTGAGACTAAAATGGTCATATTATTATGGAAAAAATAACTGCGATAATAGTAACATATAATCCAGACACATCTGTTCTAATGAAAGCCATAATGGCGATTTACTATCAAGTGAACGATATCTTAATTATAGATAACGGATCCAATAACTTTACTAAAATTAAAAAATTACTGGGTAGCAATACCAAATATTCAAAAATTAAGATCTATAAACTGAGATCCAATATGGGATTGCCATATGCTCTTAATCTTGGAATAACACGTGCTCTTAAAAAAGAACCAGCTTGGATCCTCACGCTGGATCAGGACACTATAATAAAACAAAGAATAATCAGAACTATCTTATATCAATATGGCAAGCTTCCGGATGATATACGAAACGCCGTTGGAATTTTGGCAATGAAGTCGTCAACCAATAAAAATATTGGGATAAATAAGCTTTTTGGTGGAGAATCATTATTAGAAAACAGGATAGGTACTTTCTGTTATAAAAATTACGCCATTACAAGCGGCAACTTAGTCAAATCTAAATTACTAATTTCCGGACTAAGATTTAACAACAATTTGTTTATAGACTTCGTTGATCTTGATTTCAATTTCAGGATAAGACGCGCAGGGTATATAATATTAGAATATGTGGTAATAGGCATGTCACATATTGTTGGGATACTGGATAAAAATAATGTTTCGTTTGAACCTTTACCTAGGATATATTACATTGCCAGAAATGCAACTTATTTAATGTCCTATCAAAAGTTTCCAATTCGTTTTGGAATATATAACATATTCTTATGGTGTATTATATATCTAAGAGTTAAGGGCATATCTACTATGCCAAGATTATTGAAAGTAGTATTTTTGGGTATATATGATGGATTAACTGGCAAAATGGGCAAATCCAAGATGGCGGTTACATAAATTACTGTGTTATCTGCATTAATATATGTGGAAACATTTAAAATTATCTTTAAAGAAACCCTGTGTCTCATGGACAAACTGTAATCTAAGCCTTTAGAAATCATCTAGTTGTAATGTAATCTAAGTATTTTATCCATTTGGGTATTAACTATTTGACAACCACAAGCGTATTGGACAACCAAGAAGTATTAAATATGGTTTCAAATCCAATTCTATTGTGTTAATCTGCAAAATGCTAAACTATGTTAATGAATTCATGCTAAAAATAATGACTATTAATTAATTTACTAAGTCATCTGCGACAATGTTGGTTAAAATGAACGAAGATAAAGGAAAAACAAACTGGCCTCTAATTATTGTAATTGTAGTTAATTGGAATGGTGTTGAGATAACCTACGAAGATAAATCCATCTTGGATACAACGCTAGAAACACTTAAAAAAGCAGATTATAAAACTTTTAAAGTAGTCGTTGCAGATGCAGAAAGTGAGGATAAATCAACAATGCTAATTCAAAAAAAGTTCAAATACGCAGATATAATAAAAATACCAAATAAAGGTTGGGGATACATTGCAAATCGTGCAATAAAATATGCTTTCAAAAAATACCCTAACTTGGAATATATTTTACTGCTAAATAATGACCTTAAGTTCAATGATCCTGGCTGGCTTAAAAAGTTTATAAAGATAAGCAATGATGATGTGGATATAGGTATTATGGGTTGTAAGTTGTATGCTCCTGATGGCACGCCACAAGGTAGCGGATCCTATTCTGAGAAATTTTATTCACTATCTTCAAATAAAAAAAGTGGTTATACGGATACTGTAAACGGCGCAGTACTATTAATTAAGAAAAATGTTATGAAGGAAATAGGTTTATTTGACGAGATATACCTTCCATTCTTTGGCGAAGAGAGCGACTTATGTATGAGATCAAATCTAGCTGGATATAAATCGTACTTTTTAAGTGATACTGACATAACTCATCTAGGAGGCTATACTATAATGAAGAGCAAGCTTAAACGGACATGGACAAAACGACAGCTTGAATACATTGCAATAAGAAACGATTGGATATTCTTATTGAGATGGTACCCTTATCTGCTACCAATAAATCTGGCATACAACATAGTACAATCATTCATCAAAAATGATAATGGCCTTCATCTACGTAATAAGGATGATATAATTTTTAGGTTAAGTTCAATATCTAAAGGTCTGTCTAACGCGTTTAAATTGTACAAAAAGAAAAAGATACCCATGCTTAAATAGAGACCAGTTTCCGTACTAAATAAACTTTTAATAAGCCTATAACGTAAAACTTTATAATATCCTAGAAATTATATATGGTTATTATCCTAAAAATAATAGACTCAATTGGTAAAAATCATGTCAGCCATAACAAAATTAAAAGGTGCAATGTCCCTATACTTGGAATCCTTCAGAAGTACTGTGAATGGAGATGGTTATTTCATAGCTAATCCCATCACCCTACTGGAAAGTAACGGAACAATACGGCTAAGCAATGGACAATTGCTTCCTTTCAACAAACATAACAAAAAAGACATGGTGAACGTCGCTATTTTTGCATTAGAGAATGGCGTAACGTTCGGATCAAAAAAGTATGATTGGAAATTTCATTCCTCTAAAAACATAATCGAGACTCCATCTGGAATCAAGATAAATGTTAAGGGCTTTGATCATAATATTATTTCAGAGACATTTTTGTATGATATACATTTTGTAGACTTTGACTTAAGTGGAAAAACAGTAATTGATGCTGGCGGATTCATTGGCGATACTGCATTATACTATGCTAGCAAAGGTGCAAGGGTTTATTCTTTCGAACCAGATCCAAATTCATACAATATTGCACTGTCTAATCTTAAATTAAATCCAAAGTTATCTAGAAGGATAACTCTGGAAAACTATGCTTTGGGCAAGGATGGGAACATCGAGTTTCCAATCAATCTTAATGGATCAGGAGGTTCATCTGTTTATGACTCTGATCTAAAACAAACTCTCATGACAAAGAGTCTGAGTATAACCGGGATCTTGAAAAAGTACGGTTTAAGTTCGCCTTACTTGTTACATTTGGATGTAAAAGGCAGTGAATTTGATTTAATTGATGATCATGCCATATCTAAATTTCAAAGAGTTAGGATAGAATATTCACCATATCTGATAAAAAATGAGAATAAAGGATTAACATATCTAAAAACGAAGCTGAAGAAAGCAGGATTTAATAAAATGAGAGTATATAAGCATAATCATCTGCGTTATGATTTGTCTTATCATGGCACTATAGATGCTGCCAAGTAAATATGAAATTGTGTCCAGTATAATCATATCAAATATATGCTAAAGTTGGTAAAGATGGAAAAGATATTGCTCACTGGGGCTAGCGGATTCATTG
>JAJZJI010000125.1 GCA_021828345.1 Microcaldota archaeon | reverse complement strand
AGTTTTTAACGGCAAACATAGCAGTTGGATGAACCCCCGCAACAAAACTGCCTTTATTTAAAACAATACCCGTATGAACAAATCCAATTTTCTCCATAGTTATAGAATTTATGACGGTTACCCCGTCCGCGCCCCAGTCGCTTACGACAAGTCTTTTACCGTTATCCGCCAAAACTGCGGCAAAGGGATAAGAACCGGCATTCGCGTATGCGGTTTGACCGGACGCAATATTTATTCTGGCTACGCTGTTGGATAACAGACCGGCAACATAAATAAACCTGTCTTTTGGAGAAACGGCAATAGAATCCGGGTAAAAAAGATAGGGTTTTTTAGACTCATGTCCCTGATACTCATAAGGATACTGGTTTTTGGGAAACGGCTGGAATTTTAAAGGGTATTTTCTAAAGACAACAAGTTTATTATTAATAAGTTTTAACGCAACTACATCGTTTACCCTTCCGCCTGCCGCATAAAGAACGCCGTTCGGCGCAAAGGCAAGCCCTTGAAAAAGGTCCTGATTTTTATTGGGAGCGTATGAAAACTGCGCCATTGTTTTATTTAGACTTGCGCCTTTTGCCCTCTTTGGGTTATACACTACAAGGTTAGGATGTTTAAACCTTTTAAGTCTTCTTTGCTTATAAGCCTTGTATTGGGCTATTTCTTTAAGCGTGCGTCTGTTATAAAGGGTTATAGTCTGATAAAACGTAGCCCCGTTTGCCAGCACGGCAACGAGATTATGCCATACTGCAACATTGGTCGCAAAATTCGGGGTTTTGTTTAATAATCCTACCGGTGAAATATGACGCCCGGTCGGAAGGATATGTTCAAACATTAACAGGTTGTCTTTGGTAACCCTGACGGCGCCGGCTACATTTTTGGAATTTAAAATCACAGGCTTATGCTTTTCATGCTTAAACTTAGACCGGGCATAAGACACGCCTGCAAAACAAAAAATAACAACCTGTAAAAATATAATACTAAATATTATTGCACGATTTAATAATCTCAACAATTTTTCCATCACTTGCCCTCCCATTTATTTGCTCTATTCTTATTAGAAAATATCACCCCTCGCACATGGGGGATTAGATTAATTTTTACCTATCTTAAGTGTATATAGGGCGGCTTGGCGCCGCCCTATATACTTGCTTTAGCTTATAGAGAGAGGATAGAGATAAAGCCCTAAACTTATTATTATTAATTACTTATTAAAATTAAAACTTTACTGTAGCATTGAGCATAACAAATCTCGGCATGCCTGGAAGAACGGATAACGCTCCATTAGGATAAGCCGAATTAGGGGAAATTCCATATGCTTGCGGATAATATCTCCTGTTAAATATGTTATCAATATACAACGACACTTTTACGCCTTTTACGCTGGAAGTTTTAACGGGTATATAGTCCGACGCCCCAAAATTCATAATAAAGTATGGAGGAACCGAAAGTCCGCTTGGCTCAATTGTTTGAGCTTCATTTATAAAATATGATCCTACGAACTTACTCCACAAATGTGCTTTTATATGTTGACCCATGAATTTATGCCCCCAGTCTAATCCAATATTTGCCATATTCTTTGGGATGTTTCCGAGCGCTTGTCCCGCCTTAACACTGCCTGCATAAGATGATTCGAATGACGATGTAAAAACAGCCTGATTATAAGAATAGTTTCCGTAAATCGTCCAGTGCCCTATAAGCAGGCGGCCTAAATGTTTTGATAAATCGACCTCAAATCCTTCGTATTGGGAATTTCCACCGTTAACTGTTTCAGTAATATAAGGGGAAGGTGCTCCGGGTACCTGAATAGTTAAAAATGTATTAGTAAAATCCTCCCTATAAATGTCAAAACTGGCATATAAGCCGTTATTAACATATCTTGTTCCAAGCTCGTAATCATTTACATATTCCGGTTTTAAAACAACCGGCGTGTTGACAAACACTTTGCTGCCGTTAGAATAATAGTATTTCCCTATACTGCCATAATATGCGCCGATATTTGCAAACTTAATATTGCGCCCCCATGCCCCATACACGCTAAAATGCTTTATAAATTCATAATTTATGCCGATAGTAGGGGATAAAAACGTCCCGCTGTTTGATACCGACCCTGCGGGTGCATTCGGTCCACCGTAATAATTTACCGTTGCATCATTATTTGATTGTTGGAACTGATAAAGGTATTTTAACCCCGGTGTTATATGCAGACGTCCGTCAAATAGGCTTATATTATCCTGAACATAAACGTTAGATAAAATTGAGTTATAACGTTCATCCCAAATATCATTTTGCGGCGGGGCGGGGGGATTTGAAATTTCCGAAATATTATAAGATGCAGATTGAAAACTTGACGAATGTCCTAAACTGTATTGAACATTGCCTCCTGCAGTTATAATATTATGAGATAAATTAAGAACAACTTTAGGAGTGAATCCAAAAGTTGATGTAATTTGACTGTATAAATCATAAGTATTAAACGGATTCCCAACCGCATAGCTTGGAATATCGAATAAATTAGCCTGAGAACTACTTAAATTTGGATTATAAAATGTTCTGTCGTTAAAATTATCATTTGTAAAGTAAGCCTTGGTTCCTACTAGCAGATTTGAATTTATATAACTTTCATCGCTAATTATGGCTGTTAACCTAGAATCATGATTATATTCGTAATAATCGTTAATAGGAAAATAATAATTGTATCCATATTCATTGAGCAGAGGTAGCGGCACTCCATAAGACTGATAACCGGTATTTTGATTCACAATTAAATATGCGGACAAATGGGAAAGATTGTCGTTGTAAGGCATAACGCCCGCATAATAAAAGTTATTATTTTGATCGGCCATATTCTGCTCCCATCCCCCCGATGTTTGTCTGTTAACGGCAAATAAGGACCTAACACCGCCGATAGAGCCTGTATTTAAAAGAGCATTCCAATCAATCGTATCGAAACTGCCATAACCAATGCCTACAGATGCATTAAAATACTTACCGGGTTGGCGAGGCTGAAAATTGATAGTGCCACCCAAAGAGTTATAAGAATTAACTGAAGGGTTGTTTATGCCGTTGTATATATTTATATTAGAAATGTCATTTAATGTGAACGGTATGCTATTATACATATCCCCGCCGTTTTCGGTATAACCCGTAAATGGATTATTCATGGGGATGCCGTCGAATGTTTGGGAGAACTGATCGCCTTGAAATGCCCTGAAAGTAATATTAGAGTTCATACCGTTTGGACCAGTACTGAATGCATTTATAGAAGGCTTGCGAGCTAATATGGTTTGTGCGTTTGTCATTGGAGAAGCCTGCCTCACCGTCTTAGAGCTAATTATATGTTCTGTATAGGTTGCCTTTAACGGAACCTTCTTTTTCTTCATTTTTGCCTTAATTGCCGCTTCTCCGAGATAAACCGATTTTTTTGCATAACAAGATTTGCTTAAGCCTATCATAAAAATCAAGATAAAAGTAAATGCTAAAACGATTAAGAAAATCGTTTTTCGTTTTAATAAAACAAAATAAGTTTCATGAAGTTTCATACTTTTCTTATCCTCCTAAAAATAAGATTATACTTTTCATTTAATTTAATTTAATTTAATTAAATTAAATTTGCCTTTAGAAATTGGATATAGTTTAGCAAACGAATGTTACAACATTATTACAATTGCATTAAATTATTATTAATATTTGCTACAATATTGTTACAATATTGTTACTGATGTAATATTTATTAGAGAACATCATATTGTT
>JAJZJI010000124.1 GCA_021828345.1 Microcaldota archaeon | reverse complement strand
CATCTGGACTTAAAGTTCAATGGATGAGAATAGTAAGTTATCCTCCCAATGGTGTGATGCCATCTGTGACATTCGGTTCTCTCACAACAGTATCAGTATCTGGATATCAGGTATCTTTTCAGCAAACTTCTTTGTCATTTGGTACTGAATGGGGTATTAGATTAAATAATACAACCAAAGTTGTATGGCAAAACAGTACAACACAATATAATAATATAACAGGTCTGAAGGCAGGGAGTTACACTTTCCAGGTAATAAATGCTACAGGTTATGCATCTAATCCATATACAGGGATTCTTACAATAGTGAGTACAAATCTCACCCAAACAATTACATTTACAGGATATAAAATTACATACAATGAAACTGGATTACCAACAGGAAGTACATGGTATGTTAATCTTACGGATCAACATGGTTTATCAGAGTCTTCCACAGGTCAGAAATTATCGGGAACAACTTCATCCTTGACAAATTATGAACCAAATGGAACATATACATTTACTTACCATACTTCAGATAAAAAATACTCTGGAGGGTCAACTTCTTTCACTGTAAATGGTGCATCTGTTACAGAGAATGTTAAATTTACAGAAGTACTATATTATCTAAATTTTACTTCATTATCTAAACCTAAATCAGTTGAATGGGGAGTAAATGTTTCAAATACTATCAAAACTGGATATGGAAATCTCTCTTTTCAACTTGCAAATGGAACTTATTATTGGAATGCTTCTGCAATCAATGGATCTTTTGATCATCCATTAGGTTATTGGCGTTTGACCAATGAATCGGGAACAGTATTATTACATAATGAATCAAGCTTTCAGGGAATGAAGATTGTTATTAATGGTAAGAATTATAATAACAACATCACTTTTGCGAGAGCATATAACATTACTGTCGAAGAAGTTGGAATACAATCAGCAATATGGGATGTAAATCTTACCAATGGATTTGGGGTAATATTACATAAAACATTAAACACTCATAATGGTTATCGTATTTATTTTAATAGCACTGAAGGAAATTATACTAATGCTACATATACAGGTTCATTAAACCAACTAATTTATGGTAATGATAATTCCAGATATCTTAATTTCACTGCGAGTACCAGTATCTCTATAACAGTAGATGGCAAAGATTATTTTCAGACCTATTATTATGTAACACAATATTATCTTACAGTTTATTCCTATCCTCGCAAAGGTGGTATATCATCACCATTTTCAGGTTGGTATAATGAATCACAAACTGTTTCATTAACTGCAAAGCCGAATGCAAGTTTTCAATTTTTAGGATTTATTGGTAGTAATACTTCATCATTTACTGGTTTTGGTACTTATTCACAAGGCGAATATATTGCAGAAATTACAATGACTAATTCCATTACAGAGAATGCAACTTTTGGTCCTTATGTAAACATAGTATTTTATGCACAAAATGTTACATCAGGCATAATATGGGGAGTTGCCTTATATGATAGCTCTGGTTTGGTACAATGGGATAATGCATCGGGCACTTATATTGTATTTGATGTTGCAGAAAATGATTATACATATAAAATTACAAACATTACATCTATCCCACAATCAGGTTATATTGATGGTTTTTATTCCCAAGAAATACTTATTACCACAATAGTAAAATCTTATAAAGTACAGTTCAAAGAAAATGGTTTACAACCAGGAACTTCTTGGAGTGTAAATCTTTATACCAGTATATCCTCAACATATGGTAGCTCTGACAGCAACACAATAGTATTTACATTACCAAATAATACGTATGATTATACTGCGAATTCAGTGTATGGTTATATAAGTAATCAATCAACTGGATATTTTACTGTCTCCGGTTCTAATAATATTGTTTATGTGAATTGGACTGAAGGCAATGCATTTATCATACAAAACATTAAACATTTTGTAACTATAACACTGAATACATCAGATTTTTCCATTCCTGCAAACATACAAATTCCCATAACAGTTAATTGGAGTAAGTATCAAAGTTATGAGAATGATAATCTCTCTAATGTAATTTTCATGAATACTACTTTTTATCCGTTATATGCTTGGATAGAAAATAATGCGAGTGTAAACTATACTGCTTCAACCGTATGGGTAAAACTTACTCAATCAATACCTTATAATTCATCTGCAGTAATCTATCTTGCTTTCCAATCAAAAGATCGTAATAATTTTAATTCTCATGGATATCTGGGAGAAGCTTCTCAATATTCAAAACCTTTCGGTGCTTATAATAACATTGCTATGGTAATGAATAAAGGTTTAGCTATTCAATTTTTTACAAATCAAAGTTCCATAAAATATTCAATGAGACCAAATCAGCGTATTGAAACAGCTTTATACAACGCATTAATGTCAGGCAGTATAATACCATCATCAACAATAACAAATTTGAGTTTAACCCTTACATCATTATCAACACCAGAATATTCAGATTTATATGGTGTAATACAGAATGTACCATATAATGAATATAACAATGGAGCCTTTAATCTTTCCCAACAGAAAAATGTATTATTAAACTATTATCTTTCATCAGCATATTATCCAGGCACTTTTCCATCACCACCGTTTGATTACAACTCAGGCAATATCTTTTTAGCAAAGGCGCAGGGATTTGTTGATCTTACTTCAAGCAGTACATCTTTCTATGCATTTATTGATGATGGTTCAACATTGGGTTTAAGTAATAATGGTACTTACAATAATTGGCTTGGAAGTCTTTCCATACAAAATAATTTGTTTAATGAATTTAACGAATCTGGAGGTACACCTTTATCAGCGACTACAGCATTACAGGGTACATATAGAATTTCAGACCTTTATGTACAAGTTGTTTATCTATATGCATATTGGAATCTCTGGACTAATTACAAAGTCAACTATTATTCACCTACCTTTGTGAAAGGTATAGATTCACTCGAACATAATATTACATTCGGTCCAGTATCTTCTGCTTACAGTGCATTTTATGAATATGGATTACCTGCTAATACGAATTGGAGCATAGCAATTTCAGGACCTGGTGGATTTTCAAAATTATACACAACAAATTCTAACTTAATTTACACATATCTTTCAAGCGGTACTTACATTTACACTGTTGGTTCAATGGTAAATGGATCATATCACTCTGGTTTGGCAAATGTTGGTACAACTCATTATGTTCCAACACCATCAAATGGTCATGTAATAGTAGCAGGAAGTGCGTTTACCGTTCAATATATTGTATTTGCAAAGAATGATTTATTGGAATATGATCTCATACCAGGTCAAGCACAATATAGTAATGGTTCTCTTATCCTTCCAATATTCGTTTTGAATCAGAACAATCAACCTGCCAATACAACAGTTATCAAGGATATATGGCAAAATATGTCATTGACCTATCTTGCACGATTACAGAATCAAACCGAAACCATACCTTTTACATTTTCTACTTCAGGGTTGGGTATGTTTGCTATATTCTTTTCATTGAATGTGAGAGAAGTTAAACAGATCAAATCATCCAATGCAACATTGAGTATGGTTTCAGATTTCAGCAAAACATCATATTATACAGGCATTGCTACAGGTATAGCAGGTTCAGCTTCTTTTGTTGATGTGGTTGTGAATGGACAGAATATTAGTTCTGTTTCCCCACCAGGAGTAACAAATACAACAACCAACACTACGGGTGTTCCGTGGTATATTGGATTGATTGCCAATACATATCCTACATACTCACCCAATGCTTTGATTTATT
>JAJZJI010000123.1 GCA_021828345.1 Microcaldota archaeon | reverse complement strand
TAAAAAATACGGCGGGTCTGCGCAGGTTTTAGAAGATCCGCCAGAACTCGATTTAGACGGAATTTATAATAACGGCGTAATTCAGCAAATAGACGTCCACGAGAGAAATTATGCTAACATACGAATCAATGAAGAACTCGGTTATTATGCTTCAAGAGCGTTAAGAGCCGATACCGATATTGTGTACTTAGGAGAAGTTCTTAGAAGTTCGGAAGCTAAAGAGGTCGTGACGCACTCCGGAAACGGCGCGCTTATTATTACGACTATTCATGCTTCAAGCGTTTCTATGGCTATAGAAAGACTTATAAATTTAGCCGGCAAGAATTCTGAATTTATGCTTTCGACTACCCTTTCTGCTATTATTTATATAACTCTTAGAACTTTAAACAGCGGGAAACGTTTCATGCATGTGTCGCCTTTATTTTGCGACAGTCCTACGGTTAGAATAGCTATAAAAGAAATGAATTTTGATGCAGTAGAAAATTATGCGCAGCAACAGACAAATTCAATTTTGACGGGGAGTTAAGATGGGAATTAGCCAGATATTAGGAGCGATAGTCGCTATAATGATTACTTTAGTGGTAGGTATTGGAGTAATCCACTATGAAAATAGGGTTACAATAAATCAATCTCAGCAATTATTAGCCGAAAAAACAGCTAGTCAGTATAATGAGTTTGCTGGCGCTTTAAATGCTTATGTGAATTCTAATTTTAATAACAATATAATGGGTACGGTTTCTTGTAGCACTTTACAAACAGATAACTTTTTATCTGCATCGTTTTCTTGTATAGATCCGTTAGGTGAGGAATTACAAGGCGATATATCTGAACCTTGGGGATTTCCACAGACATGGGTAGTTTATCCTGCAAGTCAGCCTAATCAATTGGAACTTGAGAAGTATGGCATAAATAGTGAACTTCAATGGAAAGCTTTTACTTATTTGGTATCTCAATACTCAGAAGATGAAAATTCTTCTATGAAAGCTTTTTCTGTTAATAATGGAGCTTTTACACAATTAGATTCAAATGTTTCTGATAATATTACAAATTATTTTTCTGCTGATAGCGGTGAATTTAGCCAAACAGACCCTAGTATTTCATATTATGATAATTATTCTTTTTTCATATCCCCCAATATGCAAAAAGAGCCTAGTTATTGGCTGTTCGGAGTGAATTTTTATAATGCCGCTAATACTGCTGACATAGATTATCAAAATTTAGGCTACTCTGCTGTTTGTCCTGTTGGTGGCATTACGCCTGGCGCTGTGCCGAGTAGCGATGATTTTATGATGGGAAATTTAAGCGGGTCTAACCCATCTAGTTATGTTTATTTTCTTGGCAACGCATCATTAGCTTATTCATCAACTTATGGTTATTTATGTATTCCGGCACCAGAATCGATTATAAATAATACTTCTGCTATTTTTACTAGTAGTAATTATTCTGGCGGTAGTAATTATTATTCAAATCAAATGGCGTTTAACGGCTCTAATTTTAATGGTTCTTCTGATACAGAAGATGAAAATACTGCAAATCAGATAATTCCACAGAACTATCAAGTCTATTATTTGAATGTAGGAGCTTTAGCTAAGTATACTTTTATTGCAGCTGAAGGTATGTTTCAGGTATATAGTAACCCGCCCAGTCCTGGAGATCTTTGGGGTTATTACAGCGGTATGGTCTTTTGGGACGGACAGCCTAGTTACGGTAATATAGGCATTGAAACTTCAATAACAGTGTATTCTAACGGTTTGTATCCAAATGCTCCTATATGGCCGGTTACTGATATGCAACCTTCGCCGATAACTATAAATTTAGGATAAAAATATGACAAATATAATAGCTGCGTTAATTTTTATTATTTTATCAGTACTACTGGTTACAAGCAGTACTAATTTTATAAGGCATACTCAGCAAAATTCAATTTTAAGTGCGTCTATAATAACAGAAGCTAAAGAATTAAAAGAATTTTCTGCTGCTGCTTATAGCTATTCTACAAGTTTGGGCGAATCTTTATCTCCGGTATCTTTAACAGTTAATTCGTTGCAGTCTGATGGTTTACTTTCTGATACTTTTCCTCAGCAGACGCCTTTTGGACAGACTTTTGTTGCAGATTATGCTCAGGATTCTTGTAATCCGGCAGTTATGGATTTAATAGTAAAAACTACAGGTGGCTATAATTCTGATTTATTGGCAAAAAACGGCGTTGAAGGAACTTTAGGTTTGAATTATATAAACAGTGAAGTTGATGACGAATTAAATCAATTAAATATTTTATATTCCAATGCAAAAAATCCGTGTGTTAACGGTGGATCTTCTTATTATACAGGATATACTTCTCCGTCTTCCAGCGAATTAAATATTTATAACGGCGGGAGTATCAATACACCAGTTACATCGTCCAATAGCGATGCTGAAATTTATATTTATGCTCCAAATCAATATGGGTTTTTAATAGTTACTGGTAGCGAAGGTGGTTTTTATAGTTTATATGGTATCTTTGCAGATTCTTATGTTTCTACTACCGAATCAACAGGTGACTGGAGTTTTTATTCGCAAGGATGGTCTGTTGTATGTCCGGTTAATGCAACAGTACTTACTCCAGGCGCAAGTTTTATGTGGTTTAATTTTAGCTTTATTCCACATACTAGCGGTATTAATTTTTCTCAAAGCTTAACTTATTGCATTCCCTTGTATAAATCACAAAATTTAACGTTAAATGAAAATACGATAAGCCAAATATTGAATCCTCAGTATAGTTCTTTTTATGCTGCTTATAGTTATGGAGGTACGCTTCCTAATATATATAATACCGGTGTTGGTAGCGGTCAGTTATTTCAGAATGATGCATCTTATGTTTCTGCTTCTAGTATTAATGGGCTTAATAATTATTTATATGGTATAGGTAATTATTTTTTGAATGTTTCTAGCGGCAATAGTTATGTATCAGATAATTATATACCTGAATATAGTATGCCTAATATTATAGGAGCTATTGGTTTTGATTTGGATATTAATGGCAACGTATATCAGTTTGCCGGATGGTATTATGCCTTGTTTACTGGTTCTGGATGTCCACCGCCAATTACTACTAACGCTGAGGGGCAATCATATCCTGCCGGCGCTACTATTTGGGCGGATGGGTATAATCTAAATACGACTTCAGGTTCGTGTCCTTCCGAATCTTATAATTTAGGAACATCCGATGAAAATTTTGGGGAAGGTTATTCCGTGGTTGTTAATCCTAGTAATCCTTTAGGTGTAACCGGCACTATTACATATGTGCCAAGTAACAATTCTCCAAGTCAAAGTGAGAATTTTACCATTCCTACACCTGTGATAAATTAATATTATTAAGGGGTTTTTATGATAAAAGATTTCGGCGTTAGCGTTGATTTAGATATTAAGGCCGACGATTTCGTTCAATTCTATCTAAAGCTCGTGAACCGCAATTTAAATCATTTAGGGACGCATTCGGAAAATACCGCTCTTATTTCTGTAGCTTTAGCTAAGTGTATGGGATATAGAACATCTGATATTAAGCTTCTAAAATACGGAGTGCTTCTCCACGATATCGGAAAGCTTTTTACTCCGGCGGAAATTTTAAATTCTTCGAGACCGCTGACAAGTATAGAGTTTGAAATGATAAAAACCCATACGCTTTTCGGATATGAAGTCTTAGATAATTTTACGTCTTTTCCAAACGAAATAAAGTATTTTGCGGTAAAGCACCATTATAGGCAAGGATTCGGTTATCCTAAGCCTTTAATATACGATAAC
>JAJZJI010000122.1 GCA_021828345.1 Microcaldota archaeon | reverse complement strand
TAATGCAAATATCGTATATTCTATACTAAGGGGTATAGGCATACCTGTTATAAGCAATGGTATTGTAATAACAGCGCCAAGCAATTATAGCATATCAATAGCAAAAACATGTGTAGACATCGGCGCGTTTATTGCACTGATACTTTTCTTGATACCTGTAGCATACTTATATGAAGGCGCGGCAAAAAAGAAACTTTTGTGGATTATTGCATCAATAATTATTATGCTAATATTAAACATACTGCGCATGATATTTATAGCAATATTTTGGGCATATTATGGCATAACAAGCGCCATAGCTCTTGTGCATTTATTTATTGGTCCAGTGCTGTTTTATTTAGTCATAATCGTAATGATTCTTCTAGCAGGCAGATTCGGACTGCATCTTCAAATGGCAAACTCCAAAAAAAAGCAAAAGCATCAAAGGGTAGTTTCAAAAAACAATTTAGCTATGTGGAAATTGGCTATTACTCCTATATTATTTGGATTAATTGGATTATACTTTGCATTGCCGTATCTATCCGCAATAAATGCTGGATATTATACATTTGGGCAAGTAACAAATCCAAGTTATCCTATATTCGATAGGCTAGTACTTGGTAATCTTGGCAATTCGCGCCAGAATATAACGCAGCTGCCTAATATTGAGTATAATACTGTATATACCATTGGCAGCGGTAAGAATTCGACTAATCTAATATACACTATTGTAAATCAGACGAATATGCCATCTCAAGATCCGCTTGGATTAATATATAATTATTCTACATCTAAAAGCTCTATTTTACTAAACAGCGGCATATCTTATAGAAGTATGATAGTGTACTCAAATAAACGGGAGTTTTACATTAACTTTTTTTCAGTACCAATGAATATATCAAACAGCACTTTTTCAATAAGATATGGCTTTTTTAAGGAGATACAGAATAATTCAATTCCATGCCAATACGTTGCAAATATAAGCACTCAAAATTATATAGAATCCTATATATACAATCTGCTAAACGGCAATGCGGGCGCTCAAAATTCAATGTTATGCCCATCATTATACGTCGCAAAGAGTATAGCATAACAATATATTTATATTAAGAATGTCCCTTTCTTATTGTTCTAATGCCTCAAATAACAAATGATATCTCCGCAAGGAATCATAATGTGCGTATGATACGCTTTATGGATAAATATGGTATGGAGCGTTCAACCGCCATATCTAATGAGAAGAAGCTCACGCGTAATGATATAATTGCGCTAATAGAGTTTTCCGGCAAAAATGGAATAATTGATCTTGAGAATCGCGATATATCTCATCTTGATTTGCATGGGTTGAATTTCAATGGGTGCAGTTTTAGAAATGCATTTGCTGTGGGCACGATATTCGATAATTCTAATTTGGCATCAACTGATTTTGAAAATGCACATATATTTGATTCAAGTACTGTAGGATCAAATCTTGAGCATTCAAATATGCGGCAGGCTGGGATAAAATTCAGTACAAAAAGGGAGGATTATCTTGCGTTGGCAAGGCGTAGGGAGGCGGAACTTACAGATCATTATTTTGGTATTTTTAAGATTAATATAAGAAGAGACTCTGATGGTGTTGACATATTAAGTATTGATGAAGGGATTAAAGCTACGCGAAATGTAATAAGAAAATTGCTTCATGTATCAAAAGAGCGTTCTGCCATTGCGAATCTTAGCGGCAGGGATATGTCGCTTCTAAATCTTAGCGGACTTGATTTTTCTAATGTGTTATTGACTGATTCAATACTTACATGTGGTCTTCTTATAATGTCTAATTTTGATAACGCGGTAGTTAATGGAGCATATCTAAATGCAAATATCACTGGAGCTAAAATAATGAATATTAGAGGCGTACACAAAGCAAAAATTTCTGGGTTGCAGACAGATAACAAAAATTATCTAAATATTGCAAGGCTTCTCGAACGCGCCGTAAATAATGGGGAAATTGAACGCGCAAACATGAAAAGCAAAATGGATGGTGTAATACTTTTACCATACGATCAACAGAGAGCGGCAATGTTAAAATATGAACAAACATTAGAAGAGGATAAACGCTATCAAATATGATCGTGATTATATTAATAATTTGATGTTAAGTATGTGCATATTTTAATTTTCAAGTAAATTTTAGCTGATTTTAAGTAATGTATAATATGGAAAGCATTTTAGTTATTTAAATTACAGATTTAATTGATGGATAATAAAAAAGATCAATTAGAGATGGAGTATGAGAAGCTTAGCAGGCTAAATCAGATATATCTAATGGTGATATCTCGGTATAAAGATCATATAGAGGCGTCTGAGGAGATTTCGGTCGCGCAATTGCCGACAATGATAATGCCAAAATCTAATGTTATATTGCAGCGCGCAAATATCATAAAGAAGGCATATGCATCATATAATTATGATTCAGATTTTAGGGACGCTGCAAATGCCGCTTTTGAATTTATAATAAATAATGTAGATGAAATAAATTTGCCACTCCAATTCTGGTTAACTCCAGAAGAGACGCTTAGATTTATGGCTGGAGATATAACAGACAGGGCGATATTATTATGCAGTCTGTTTATAGCCCTAGACAATCCGTCATCAAAAGTGCTTATAGTGACAAATGAGTCGAATAGGACAATACTTGTATATTACGATCTTAATGGCAAAACTGTCATGTATGATTTGTCAAAGAGGATAATAAAAGAATTCCCAACGCGCGATAATATGGTAGAGAGTCTTAACAGGGATGAGAATACAACAATTTATGAGTTCAATGACCAGATGTATATAGATATAATATGAGGTATATGCAACGCCGTCGTTGTGATATTTGATAAGAAAAAGAGAAAAAAGAGGAATCTTACCTCTTTCTATTCTGTGCTTTCAATAATTTCCTATGTTTTGCCTTCAATCTGCTTATCTTGATGCTTCTATACGCTTTACCACTCTTCTTTTTTGAATTAGCCACTTTTTTCTGCATTTTTCTACACCTTATTTTATCGAAATTTTAAATGTTTTAACTGCGTGCGCCTTCTTTAATTTTACATGCAATACGCCATTTTTAAGTTCAGCTTTTGAACCTGTTTTTTTAACAGTGCATGGTAGCTTTATTATGCTATCCATTTTTTTATCTGTTGAAAAATTAATTAGTACATTATTGTTTTGCATGCATATTGATATGTCATTTTTCTTAAAACCCTTGCATTCCATTACTATTGTGACATAATTACTATCCTCTACTACATCATATAGCGGCGCAGGAGCGTGTTCTGCATCCTTAGTATTAGTTTTCTTCATGTGTATGCTCTCTGATGTAGGCGTTCGTTGCTCCTCAAGTACGGGTGTACCGTCCTTATCAATTCTTATACTAAAGCTATAATTTGGTGTCCCATCCTTGCTTGCATCATTCATTCCCTTTGTTATGTTGCTTATCATACCAGATATGAACGTATTTATTTTTTTTATCTCCTCTTCATCATCATCAAATAAATTGTTATTATTGTCCATATACTCACTCCAAAATGATAGTCTAATATGATTGTTCATATTTATATAACTTTATATGCTTTTCGAAAAAAATAATTTTTTTATAACTATTTTTTATTATCAAGTTTTCTTAACAAAGTGAGCGGGAAATCCCACACTCTTCAGAGGTGGGATGAAAGCGAACCGCAGAAAAGTGTATAAATATGAATAATGATATAAAATATATGGAACTGACAAGAGCCTACAAGTTCAGAATCTATCCTGATGCAAAACGTCAGAAAGAGA
>JAJZJI010000121.1 GCA_021828345.1 Microcaldota archaeon | reverse complement strand
TGGAAATACTATCTCTCAGGATACAATTAACATAAATACAAATGGAGCAATATACTAAAAACAATAAAGGTCAAATATTAATAGAGCTTATTATTGCAGTTGCAATAATTGCAATTATCTTATCATCTACCCTTGTTGCAACTCACTCGATACTTGAAAGTTCAACCATAGCAAAACAAAAACTTGAGGCTAAGTACATACTTCAACAACAAATAGAGTCCACGTATGCAATAGTAAATCAATCTTGGGCAAATTTAGTTCCTGGAGAGTATTATGTATATTATAATCCTACAAATAATCCACCCAATCAAACTCAAGGTTGGAAACTATCTTTGGGAGAGACAACATATAATGAATACACAGAATACATAACAATATCAAATGTTTATAGAGTCAATTCAAATACACTAACGTCTAATACTTCTTATCCATATGACCCAAATACAAAAGAGGTAACAGCAACTGTAATCTTTAAATCATTTGGAAATACATATACATATAACGAAAGTATTTATTTTACTAATTGGCAACAATACTAATGGATAATAAAGGTCAAACATTAATAGAACTTATTATATATATATCTATATTATCTGTGGTTTTATTAGTAGTTGTAATGATTCTATTTAACCTTGTACAAACACAAAACATAGTTATTACAACCGCAAATGCAAATGATACAACAAGATATGTTCTACATGATATAACTCAATATATTGAAACTGGATACATGACAATAAACCCTAACCCTTCTTCCACTCAATCAAATATACTAACAGTTCAAACAGACTCATCCGGAGACAAAATAAGCTTCTATTCAAATAATGGCATACTTTATTCTCAGTATAATAATAATCCACCAATACAACTATCATCATCAAATATATATTTATTCAATATAGAATTTTATGAAGAAGCAAGCTCTGGAATGTCTCCTACAATTAAGATAAGCTTAGATGAAACAAATACTACATCATCTGGTTCTAAAATAACAAAAACTTATGAAACTACTGCGACACAAAGAAGACAATAAAGGACAGGCTGCATTAGTTAGTGTACTGCTAATTAGTGCACTTCTCATCACTATTACTGCAACTATGGGAACGGTTGCTATAAATGAATATCGGTTATCTTCAAATGATATTTTATCATCGCAGGTAAGATACCTTGCAGAATCCGGTATTCAAAATGCTCTTCTTCAAATAGGAGAAGGTACTAGTTATACAGGTGGAACATTCTCATCAGATATAAATAGTACTATTAGTGCAACAGATACGGTATCTGTAACTTACAATAATACGGTAAGCCCTCCACAAGCTACCATTATATCTAGTGCAGATGCCACATATTCTGGATCAACCAAAATCATTGTATCTAAAAGTATACAAGTGGTTGCCGAATTATCATCAAACCCTGCAATATATAGCTACGATACATTTGCAAATAACAATATCAATGCAGAATATTTTACACAAAATGGAGATATGCAAGCGAATAATTTGCTGTATCTTCAATATGGATCAATTACTGCTTCAAACATTAATGCAATAGGCAATGGAGGGGGAGATCTAAATTATCTAAATTCTATGAATATTAACAATACAGGGGGATTAATAAATCTAAATAGTAACTTTATCTCTTGTATTGTAACAAATTCTACGATTAGTGGAACTCTGGGTTACGGAGAAAGTTTCTTTGGATTTCCTTTATGTTTCATTGTAAACTCTACTGTTGGATCAGAAGAGCAAGTAACAGTGGCACCAACAATATCACTTCCAACATTTAATTGGAATCAATGGGTAACATATGCACAAAATAATGGAACATATTTTTCAAACGGGCAAGATTTTGCAACTTACCTTGCAAATTACTCTACTCTGTCAAATGGAGTTGATACAATATCACCACCAAAAGGAGCTTACTATATCAATGCCAATGAAAATTCAGTAAAACTATCTTCTACGGATTCTGCAGGATATCCAATTGTATATAACTTTACAGGATCAAGTATAATGGTAAAGGGAGGATTAAGCTCTTCTGCCCCAATTGTCCAAACAAGTCCATATACAGATCCAACAAACAACAAATATCTTCCAGCATTAGTAACTGGGAAACAAGGGATTAAATTACAATTCTCATCTGATAGTGCACCAGTGACACCGACGAATATAGATGGCGTTATTTATTCAGAAGGGAATATTGAACTTGCAGGATACAATGCAAATTCAATATCTATTAATTTATCTGGTGCAATATGGGCAGGAAAAACAATAGATATGAATAATAAAGATACTTTGTATACTAATATTCAAACAGCAATAAATTCTTCAATAATAGACAATACAGAAGGATTTAATCTATCTTTAACAAAAACTCAAATTTTATCTTGGAATGAAATAAATTAGATCGTACACACTTTTGTCCTTTATGTATATCTTTGTATTATATATAAAAAATATGTAATATAAAAATATGGAAAAACTCCTACGTAATATTGTAAGAAAAGAGAAATTTGTTGGAATAGATATCTCCTCTACTTCTGTTAAAATATTAGAGTTTGAAAAAAATAAAAAAGTATATAAATTAATATCATTAGGGGAAAAAGATATACCAATAACATCATTTGTAGCAGGCATAATAAGGCAACCAGAAACTGTTTCAGAAACCATTATAGATCTTTTAAAAATTCAAAACCCAAAAAAGATAAAAACTAAATTTGCAGTTATTTCTCTTCCAGACGATCAAGTATTTACACAGCTTGTAAATATACCAAAAGTAGAAATATCAAAAATAAGAGAGACGCTATCTTATCAGCTTCCAACATTTATACCAATGAAAGAAGAAGAGATCTATTGGAGTTACGATATTTTAGAAGAAAAAGATAGTGAGTATGAAATTATTATTACAGCAGTAACAAAAGAATGTGCTGATTCATTTATAGAAACACTGTCCCTTGCAAAAATTACCCCTATACTCTTTGAACCAAGATCAAAAAGCTCTCTTAGAGCAATACTGGTAAATAATGATGTAGAGAAAGAATTTATGCTTGTTGATATTGGAAAAAGTATGACAACAATCTCGATATCAAAGAAAGATTCAATACAATATTCTTCTTCTTTTTACTTCGGACTTAATCAAATAAAAAAAATAATAGGGGAATATAAAAAGATAAATGATACAGAGGTTGAGAATACACTTACAAAAGATGGTATTCCTAAAAAAGATGCTAAACTAAAAGAATATATAGATAAACTGTTTGTAACTCTTACAGGAGAGATAAAAAAAACAATAAATTTCTATGGTGAAGATAAAATATCAAAAATATATCTCTATGGAGATACTCTAAATATAGAAGGAGTCATCGAATATATATCTGATATAACAAAAGTACCAACAGAAAAGGTAAAACCAACTCTACCAATATATCCAATACTCCAGTGGGAAAAACATGAAAAAATATCTCCATATGTTGCAGTAATCGGATTAGAATTAATAAATAAAACAAAGAAAGGTACAATTATAAATCTATTGCCCGCAAAAGAACAAAAAAAATCAATTTTTAAATTTTTTATAAAAGAGTTTTTAGAATTTCTAAACATAATTGTACTAAATTTATTTATTTTATCCCTGCTATTTATATATTTAGCAATGCAAAATGAAATATCAATCTCTAATTTAAAAAATGAAGTCACCAATTATAAATCCCAAATTAATAGTTCTTTATACAAGGGAATATCTAATTCAATAAATAAACTTAATGCCAATCTAACAACAGTGAACAATACCTATAA
>JAJZJI010000120.1 GCA_021828345.1 Microcaldota archaeon | reverse complement strand
TCCGATCTTTCCGAGGTATCTACTAGTGCTATTAACAGTAATAGCAATCAAGCCTCAAGCAGCTATTTTGGCGGTTTATCTCCGGAAGGAACATTAAATAATATTCAACAGGAAACATTTGGCAGTAATACGCCTGAAACTTGTAATATAGAAAATGTTGTTACATTTGAAAGCACTATTACTTATTCAAGTAGCTATTTTTATTCAACAGGACAATCAAATGGATCTTGGGGATATGCAGCAGGAGGTGATAGTGAACAAAGTGGAAATGACACTTGTAACTCATCTTCAAATACTATTAACACTCAATCTGATAATACTGGTTCAACTTGCGCAGACGGTTGCAGTGGAACTATTACAATATATTCAAATGAACTTGTAGGATCTGGTAATTGTTCTGGAAATATACCAATAAATTCACAAACTGGAATTGAACCAGGGTATACTATTACATGTCAACCATCTGGGTGTAATAATGGTGGAGTATTAAATTTTAACGGAAATGGTAATTTAATTTCAGTAAGTGGAGGAATAAGTGGATCTGTCCAAATTTCTTCGTCTTATCAATATTTTCCAGTTTATTCTCAACCAGAAAATAATTGCGCATCATTACAAAATAATTCAAATTGCAAATTACAAACAGAACAAGTATGTAATCAAAGTAATTCTAATTGTTATAATGTCGTATCAAATTTTACTTTAAATACAAATCAAACAACGAATGGGAATACACCATCATGCCCAGCTAACTATACTTTTGAAAAAAGTACAAATACGTGTATAGAATCGGTAGCTCAAACATATCAATGCCCTAATGGTTTTACATTAAGTGGTTCTCAATGTAGCGAAACATTTCCTGCTGGATTACCTACATCATATTATGATTCACAATGTACTAATGGAACGGTATCAAGAAACACATGTACAGAACCAGCTATATTGTCGTGCCCTACTGGCTCTCAACCAAACGGTTCACAATGTATATCATCAGTACAACCTACATATACAGGTAATTTAGACGGTTCAGGTTTTACATGGACACAACAACAGACAGATCAAAACCCTGGAATGGGACCTATTACATGGACTGTTAACATGAATGGAGGATCAGTAAATGTTACGCCTTCTGAATATACAGACACAATAAAATCTGGAACACTTACTACATCTTCTGCATCTTATGGAGGTATAGATTTCCCGTATGTAAATCAAACATATTTATGCCAAGGAGCGGCATCATATAATTTTAATACTATGAATCAACAGGAAACTCAAGTACAACAGCATAGCACTGTTTCGTCTAATAATACAGTTACTTTTAATACGAATAATGCTTTGCCGGCAGGACAAAATGCCGACTCTAATGTTTTAGTCGGAGTAGCAAAATCTAATGTAACGCAGCCTTATGCTTGTGAACTGCAATCATCTACGACTAATACAAATATTTCAAACACGTCTACGCTTCAAAACAATACGCAGACCCAGGTAAGCGGAAATAAAAATTATACTTATGATATATGGAAAGATTGTTCAGAAAGCTCACAAAATTCTAATTCATCATGCGTAAGCGATCCAAATAATAGCGGAGAATATTTATGTTGTAATATACCAAGCGGCGACACATTAGTATCGCCATGTAACAATTCTAGTGAATCTAGTACAAATCAAAATAATTTTATTAATGCGGTAGTTCAGACTACAATTATGACTGACGCCGCGAAGGATATGATATGCTCTCAATAAAAACAATTATTATATTATTATTTATTTTATTATTAATTCCGCAAAAATCATTCGGCGTAGTAATAGGAACATGGGGAAATGTTTATAAAATAAAAGAAAAAGACTTATTAACGGTAATAAAACATAGAATTGATAATATAAATTGGAAAAAATTTAGAAAAGAACAACATTTAAAAAGAATGATAAAAAATTACCAACCATATAGTACAGAAGTTCAATTACCTAATGCTAAAAAAACTATTATTTTTGAACCAAATATGTGGTATACGTTAAAAAACAATATTTATGATTCTATGCATCAATTAATTTATCCAAAAGGATTTAGATTTAAAATAACAGATTTTATACATTTACCGAATATATTGGTAGTTATAAACGGAACAGAAAAAAAACAGATAAAATGGTTTGAACATTCTAAATATTTTAATAATATAGACGTAATGTTTATGATAACTCACGGTAATTATTATAAACTTGACAAAAAACTATTGATTCCAGTATACTATTATCCAGAACAGTTACAAAAAAGATTTCAGTTGAAAGCTGTTCCGTCTATAATATGGCAAACAAAAAATACATTATATGTTAAACAAATAAGTCTTAAGCACTTAAAAATAAAATGAAAAAAATTATTTTTGTACTTTTATTATTATCGTTGTTAGTATTGCCTGTTAAAAAGGCAACAGCAGGGGTTTGTCATGCAAATCCAGCTACATCTTTATTAGGCCCTTTAATGTTTACTAATATAGATTGGGCAGGTATGTTTCCTATACGTCTCGGAGGTGTTCCAGTTGTTCCTGGTATACCTGATGATCAAGATTCTCAGCCTGCTACATGCGTTTGTACAACGCCTATTCCAAGGATTGGTCTTTCTTTTTCAATATGGCTTCCTCAAAATATAACTGAAGTTACAGCAGATCCGTTTTGTTTTCAAGCTATGGGTATAAATATACCTAATCCTGCCGGAGTTTTTGGAGAAGGATCTATTCCTAAAAATAATCATAGAATGGCTTTTTATCAAGCTCACTATTATACATATCCGGTTATGGCTATATTAGGTTTATTTATTGATGTAGCTTGTTTACAAGCATCTACTAGTGAAGTAACGGCTAATTTTATAACGGAGGTTGACCCTATGTGGCAATCTGATATTTTAGCTGATTTTGCGTCTCCAGAGGCTATTTTATTTTCAAATCCTGTATTGACTATGTCTTGCATAGCCGACTCTGTCTCCGCACAAGTGTATCAACCTTTAAATTTTATGTTTTGGTGTATGGGATCATGGGGTAGCGTTTATCCTGTAGACGGAGATGTCGGAAGCGGAAAAGATAATCTAGAAAGCGCTGCGGCAGTAGGCGGTAAAACTGTTTATTGGATGCATCATATATTATTACAGTGGGCTACTGCAGGACCGCCTACATATGAAGGAGCATGTCAAGATTATCCTGACCCTATATGGCAAAAATCCCAGGTAAGATTTGATTTAGCTTTACCTATTCCAGTTCCAATGACAACACCTATAGGACAAACGTCATTAATATGGTCTCATTTTCAAGCTGTTCCGTTTATAGGCCAGACATATGACTTTGTAAATTTTAACGAGGTAGATTGTTGTTTATTATGAAAAAAATTATTTATATTATTACAATTGCAATTATGTTTTTATTTATACCGTATAAAGTTATGGCGGGTCAGACTACTATAACTTCTTCGGGATATTACTGTTCAAGCAACGGTTTTGCTACTTCTGGCGGAGATTATACTTGTGCATCTGGAACTATATTCCCTTCGGGTTCAGGAGAATTATGCAGTTATGATCAAACTCAATGTAACAAAAACACAAGCACTCCACAGTGTCCGTCAGGATATACTTGGAATGGTTCGTCCTGCGTATCGACCGTATCGGCGTCATGTCCCTCAGGCTATACTTACGACAGTTCGACGGGGCAATGCACGGAGACGACGACCAGCACGACAAATATTACCGCCTCAGGTGGTTGGAGTGGAGATAATACGTCAGAAAGTTATGGTGGAGATTCGTTGCTCAGAG